>JALWNV010000240.1 GCA_027083665.1 Helicobacteraceae bacterium | reverse complement strand
CCCCGATCGTACTGAACTGGTTGACGTCCGCCGGCAGCGGCCAATAGAGCGTATACAGCGGCGCGTAGTGCCAGATGAATGCCGCGATCCATGACATGGCCGTACCGATCGTAATCAGCAGCCAGACGATATTGGCGAGACGGATACTGTATAGCGGCTTTTTCGTCAAAAACGGAATCAGAAACATGAATGCCGCGAAAACCAGCTGATAGGTCGAACCGAAAATCCCGACGATGGGATGCACCGTCATAATCGAGAAGAAGTGCTCGCTAGAGGCATTGATGGGCGGGATGTTCGGATTGACCAGCGCGACGCGCATCAGGGTACCTTCGATCGACGCAAGGCCGTAAAACAGAAAGGACATCACGACCGCGCGCAGTGTCACTTTCTGCAAGGCCGTCAGGGACGCGGGGTTGAAATCGGTCCCCTCCATCAGATTTTTCATCAGACTCATTACGCTTCTCCTTTGCCGTCGCAACCGGTCACAACGACTGCTTTTTTGACTGTCATATCATTGCCCTCGGGTCCGGAGTACTCCGTCGACATCACATCGAACTCCCCGCACTCGTTGAAGGTCCAGAGCAGGTCGTTGCGCGTACCGGGATTGACCTGCATCTGCGCGACCATCGTCCCGTCCTGGCGGAACAGGCCGAAACCGTAGGTCAGATCGTCGCTCTTGGCATTGAAAAAGACCTTTTCGCCCTTTTTGATCTCCATCTTGGCCGGCATATGGAATTTGTGGTCGGCGATTTCGATATCGAATGTCCTGTCCGGTTCGATATGGTGACGCATGATATCTTCCGACACCCACGGGATCGTGTTGTAAGTGAAGATATGATGCCCCACCCCTCCGGCGACCAGAAATGCGATATAGCCGTAAAACGGTATCCGCACGATCGATTTCGCTTTCTCCTTGCGCGTCAGGTTGTATCCGAACCACGCGACAACAGAGATAATGATAAACGCATAGATTGTGTATGCGATATTGTGAAACTTGAGCAGCTCAAGCGATGTCTCAAATGTCATACTTCCTCCTGATAATATTTTGTGCATAAAATACTAACTGTTACACAATCATCAGGACTTGACTTTAATCAATAGATCAAGTCTATATTGAGCATCATATTGATTAAATATTAATCAATATATTTTCAACATGTTGATTTTTTAATCAGTAGTGGCTCTTCCCGCAACCGTTCAGCTCTTGATATCCGGAAAATTCACCGTCATTTCGCTGTAACATCTGTTTTTCCGCAAAGCGGCGATCACTTCCGGAAGCGGCTCCGCAAAGCGTTCATCGATATTGTATTCATTTTTTTCCGGGATAAACGCCAGCTGTTCGACGGGAGGGGTGAATCGGGCGTCCACGCCCTCCTTGTTCCCACGGGCGTCGATTTTATACCAGCCGTACGTTTTCAGCCAGACCGCATTGAGCCCGTGCAGGCAGTAGGTCCCGTCTTCATACTCGCTGCAGGAAAGCCGTTGATAGCAAAAAGCGGCGGGAATGCCGTTGGCGCGCATCAGTGCCGCGAGCAAGATCGCTTTGGCGTAGCACCATCCTGTTTGATACTCCAGAACTTCACTCGCTTTGCATGTAGTGATATCATCTTTGAAATCTCCGCTGTGACGGATGTCGTCACGAACAAATTCGAAACAGCGCTTTGCGATCGCCGTATCATCGTCCAGACCCTGCGCCAGCTGTACGGAAAGCCTATAGACGTCCGGATGCGAAAAATCCACAAACTCACTCTCTTGCAGATAAGGTGTCATACTTTTCATTTCAGACTCTTTCATAATACGGCAATATGGTCTTCGTTGCAACAAGTTTTGACGCTATTGCGCCCTTGTAAAAAGGGCATCCTCTTCTACAAATGTAGATAAATGCCTACGCCATAGCATGATACCATAGTCTTGAAAATGCATTCACCGCTTTATCTATCTCCTTCAACCTAAAGCCGCCAAACCCCATGCGCACCGCCTCAAATGCCGTACCGCTTCGCTCTTTGGCAAGGTAGATGGCTATGGCGTTTTGTTCTGCCAAATCTTTCAGCTTTGCCCAATTGAAATGCGGATCTGCCGGCACGACAAGAAGAGACAGACCTGCTCCTTCGGCAATAATGTCACAACTATCGCCAAGATATTTGATGACAGCCTCTTTCATGGCATTGTGCTTTTTTTTGTTTAGAATGCGCATCCGACGCAGGTGTTTCTCCCAGTGCCCCTCTTGCATAAATGCCGCAAGTGTCATCTGAGTGCTGAGACTCACACGAGCAAAGTGGCTGTCACAACTCTCCTGATAGCGTTTTCGTATCCATGCCGGAACGACTGCATATCCCACACGTATGGCAGGCGATAGCGCTTTGGCAAAGGTACCGAGGTAAACGACGGACCCACTTTCGTCCAAACCCTGCAGCGATGGAATAGGTCGGTTATAGTACGCCAGTTCGCTATCATAATCGTCTTCAATGATCAGACCGCCTATGCTTTGCATATGTGCGATGAGTTTCAGTCTGTTGCTCACAGGCATGGTGACCCCCGTGGGGTACTGGTGCGAAGGTGTGATATAGATAATTTGGGCTTGACTTCGTTGCAGTTCATCTATCTTTAGGCCTTGCTCATTGACGCCTATCGGACAAATGGTGTAACCGTATGCATCG
The DNA here is from genome assembly GCA_027083665.1 of Helicobacteraceae bacterium. GTDB lineage: Bacteria > Campylobacterota > Campylobacteria > Campylobacterales > Sulfurimonadaceae > Thiomicrolovo. Next base: position 9,520 of record JALWNV010000240.1, on the reverse strand, counting down.
AAAACTTTATGAGCAATGTGATAGCCGGGCATTTCCTGCGCAAAAAAGCTGTAACGGTTTTTGAGAAGTTTGGCGACAAGTTCGACCGCATCTATAAAACCGTGTGTAATGATGACACTCTCTGCGCTGCAGGAGACGCCACGTGCAGTTTGCAGATATTTAGCTATCTCATTGCGCAATATATATTCCCCCTGCCCGTCTGGATATGCTCCGAAATCTACCTCATGGGTCAGCACTTTGTTGTAGAGACGTTTCCATGTTTTAAGCGGAAAATCTTCTCTATGCAGCTGTGCGGGGAAGAAATCGTAAACATATTTTTTAAACGGCTCTCGCATCATTTCTGTGCTGTCAACCCTCTTTACACCGGTATCAAAGAATGAGTCAATCACATAGTATCCACTTTTGGGGCGGCTCTCCACATACCCCTCTGCATACAACTGCGAATAGGCGGATTCCACGGTGTTTTTACTAAGGTTGTAGAGTGATGCCATCTTGCGGATTGAAGGCAGCTTATCGCCCGCTTGGAAGTTGGCGATGATATCTTCTTTGAGGGCTTGATAGAGCTGTATGTGCATCGGTATTTTGCTATGCATGTCGATAATATACACAACTGTCCCCATTTAAATTGAATAATTTGTATCTTTACACGAATACAGATATGCACTATATTAGCGTAACCGTTTGAAAGGAAGCAAATGAACCCATATTTTGAAATCAAAAACAGAACCCTCATCTATGATGTATTGGACAATGCCGAATACGGCACGTTGGCACTCAGTGTCAGTAACATGCCATATGTCGTACCTGTCAACTTTGTACGTATTGATAATGCGATCTTTTTTCACGGTGCCTTGAAAAACAAAAAGATGAGGATGTTGGAGCAAAACCCCAATGCCTCCTTTTCAGTCGTGAAAAACTATGCACTCATCGATTCCGATTTTTCAAGCACAGAAGGCTTGGCCTGTCCTGCGACACAGTTTTTTAAATCTGTAACCATAGAAGGGTTAACATCAGCGATAGAGAGCCGCGTTGAAAAAGCGAAAGTATTTGAAGCATTAATGGAAAAGCTGCAACCAAAAGGCGGATACATACCTTTTAGCAGCCAAAAGTATAATGCGGCCATAAAAACCACAGCGGTAGTGAAATTAGAAATGGACAAGCTTACTTGTAAGTTTAAGTTCGGTCAGCATTTGAGTAAAGAACGATTTGATATGATCGTCTCGAATCTACTAAAACGAGGGACGCCGATAGACATGGAAACCGTTAAGCTTATGAAGGCACTCAAAAGAGTACAATGCCCGCACACTCAATAGAAATGTCTGTCACAACAATGGAGAGGAGATGCTTTCAAGCACAACCATTTTTCTTTAACGTAACGAAAATCATGAACCAACTTCCACACTACCCACTGACTGGAGTACCATTGGCGGCTCTGAATTCATCGAGGTCCGGCGGGACGTCGTGCTCGTCGAGATAAGCGTCGAGTTTTCCATCACGCTCCCCTTTGGCCGCCCATGCTCTCAAATCTTCACGTTCACCTTGATACGCGAATAGCGGAACACTCATTCCGCAACTGTGTTCGATACAGTAGATATGCAGTTTTATGAAACGGCGCATTCCCCGCAAGGTATCGGCATCGAAGAGGCGGCGATACTCCGGTGTACCGGCATCGAGCAATTCGCCCTTGCAGAAAAGCCGAACAATCTTGGGCTTGCCCTTAAAAGCGCAGAACATCACCGTCACTTCACCGCCGGATGCGATATCAGTCGCGGTCCGGTTCCCCGAACCGGGATAATCCAGAAAAAGGGCCTCGTTGTCCCCGAGAATGCGAAAACAGTCATAACCCCGCGGACTCAGGTTGACCTCTTTGCCGCTGCTGCTGGCAATAAAAAAAAGATGCTGAGCATCAATGAATCGTCTGTCCCATTCGCTCAGTTTTTTATAGCGTTGTCCCATGTTTCGTCCTTTTTAAAGCTTCCATCCAGGCTTCGGTCGTCAAAACGTCGCTGAAACGAGCCGCCTGCACGACAAGAATAGCCCGGTGCAGTTCTTTTGCGCTGATCTTTCCCGCGCTGTTTTCAAAACCAAGCGTCGCCGTACCGTCGGAAAGAAACTCCACATTGTACCCCAAATGCATGGCATAGCGTGCCGTCGTGTCGCAGCAAAATTGCGTCATATAGCCGCTGATAACGACCGTATCGATTTCATGGGTCTGCAGCCATGCGTGCAAATCGGTACCGACGAATGCGCTGGGCAAATGCTTTTCGACGTAATGATCGGGCTCGACTGCCTTCATAGCACTATGCAGTTGCCATCCTTCGCTCCCTTTGACGAATGCGGTCGCTTCTTTTTGCACCATGCTATGCTGTACGACAACGACAGGTATCCCGTTGTCTTTGGACACTGCGGCGGCCGTAAGAATATTGGGCAGCGTTTCGGCAGGATAACATATCGGAAGCTTACCGGTGAAGTACTCGTTCTGTACGTCTATGACCAACAGCGCCCGCTTTTTATTGGGACACTTTGATCCGGCATAGGTTCCTCTAAAGACCGTTTCACTCATCGTCTAATCCTTTTCGATCTTGAATGTATTGAGAAGGATATCCGTCGACAGCATTCTTGCGCCGTGGTGCACCGCATCGAAAATTTGGGCATCATCCCACCCCATCTTTCTCAGCGCGTCGATATCTTCTCGTGAAACATCATGGGCGCTGCGCACCGATTTGAGCACCAGCGTAAGCAAGGCTTTCTCCCTCGCTTCCAGCGGCGCAGCGTTGACGTCCACCCGCATATCCGACACCTGCTTTGGCGTCCAGCCCGCCATATTCACCAACATCATCGTGTTGTAGTCGGTACAGTAACCGCACGACTCTTCATCAGATACCATCACCCGGATCGCGGCAAGCAACGACATGGGCAGCGTCGGATGGTTCGCATAATACGTGACAAAATCCATTTGCTGACGCAGCAATTCGGGAACGGAGCTGAACAGCATGGCATTGTTGCCGACGCTTCCTCGCATGGCCTTTATTTTTCTGTAATACATGGCCAAATCACCGGTGGCCTCATCCGGACTCACGGTTTTGATAATCGGCATCATTCTTCCTTGATATTGAGATGTTGACTGGTTGGTCAAGGTGCATTGTAACACAGATTGACCGATTGGTCAAATCTATAGGACAAACGCTATAATTGCAACTATGAAAACCACAACAAGAACGCGTTTGATCGACGCCGCGTATGAAGAGATCTATTCGCACGGTTACCAGGGGGCGTCCCTGGGTGAGATTTTAAAAAGAGCCGGCGTGCATAAAGGTTCGATGTACCATTTTTTCAAAAACAAAAAAGAGCTGGCCTTGACCGCCATCGAGGAAAAGATGCGCGAGCGCCTGTACAGCGCCTATACGAGCGTGCTCTCCTCTCCGCCGCCTTATCTTCCGGGCTGGTTTTCGCTTCTGCGCGACGTGACCCGGCGCGATTTCGAACGGGGCTGTCCGATTGCCAACCTTGTACAGGAGATGAGTAATCTTGATCCGGATTTCAATCGGACGATGAAAGGAATCTATGCAAATTTTCGCGCCAGTTTCAAAAAGGTCTACGACAAAGCGATTGCGTCGGGCGAACTGGCGGCATGCGATACCGAAAAATTATCGCTGCTGACTATTGTAATCATCGAAGGAGCGATATTGTCGGTCAAGGCTTCCGGTGACGTAAAGGACTATACCGACGCGATCGACATGCTTGCAGAACATGTCATGCAGTATCAAAGACGATAATTTGCAACTACTGCATACAAAGCCGAAGAAAGGTACACTTTCATTACGATGAAAAAAATCAGGGTATTTATCAATGGCTTCGGAAGAATCGGTCGTGCCGCGGCCAGGCTGATGCTGGATGACCCCCGTTTCGAGATTGTCGGGATCAACGATCTGTATGATGCCGCGCAATGTGCCTATCTGCTCCGGTACGATTCGACACAGGGAACGCTTCCGTATCGCGTCACTGCCGAAGGCAATACCATACGGACACCCCTGCACCGTTTCAGCGTCTTTCAAAATGCGCAGGCAAACGACATCGATTACGGTAGACTCGGTGTAGACATCCTCCTGCAGTGTACCGGTATACACCTTACCCGCGACGCCAACCGGTCCTACATCGCCCAAGGTGCGAAAAAAGTAATCATCTCGGCCCCTTCACACGATGATACACCGCTCTACATCATGGGACTTAATCATCAACATTATCGTGACGAAACAATCGTATCCGCTGCCAGCTGCAGCGCTACCGCCATCGCGCCTGTGCTCGCACTGTTGCATGAAAGCGGCACCGTTGAATCCGCCGCCGTTTCAATGGTACACAGTTACACCGCGGACCAGCAGCTACTCGATACTCCGGGCCGACATTCCGAACGGCTGAGACAACGCAGCGCCGTTTGCAACATTCTGCCGCTCGCTTCGACAGCAACCCGGGTGCTTGGCAGATTATTTCCGGAACTATCACATCGTATCGACACACGAAGCATCCGGGTTCCCGTTGCGGCAGGGACCCTTTACGACTTCACAATCTCATTGCGCCGAAACGTGAGCGCCCATGAAATCAACAACGGCCTTTCCAAAGCGGCAGAAGGGTCATCCAGGCATCTGCTTAAAACCACTCCGTCGGCACTCGCCTCGACCGACATTATCGGCAGCCGTTTCGGGATCGTTATGGAGACACAGCGCACCCGGGTGCTGCAGCAACGAATGGTACGTCTGCTTGGCTGGCAGGACAACGAAACGGGGTATGCATCGCAAATGATACGGTTGGCCGCTTTTATGGCGCAAAAAGATTGAAAAGGAAACCGATAAGCAAAATGGATCAGATACGGAGTGGTCGGGATGACAGGACTCGAACCTGCGGCCCCAAAGCCCCCAGCTTTGTGCGCTAACCAGACTGCGCTACATCCCGACGGAGGCTGCAATTATAGCAGACCATTTGCAATAACGCAATATTTTGGCGTTTTGAGTTTTGAAAGGTGCGCCCGATAGGCTTAAAACAATCTTAACATACAGGCCGGAGCCTGCAGTAACATCTTAGCCTACGACTGTAACGTTTTCGGCCTGAGGACCTTTTTGGCCTTCGCCGATTTCGAATGTCACTTTCTGACCTTCGAGGAGGGTACGGTGACCGTCAGCATTGATCTGGCGGAAATGTACGAATACATCAGAACCACCGTCTTCTTTTTGAATGAAACCATAACCTTTTTCTTCGTTGAACCATTTAACTGTACCGTTAACTAAAGCCATACTATACCTTTTTTTGCGTTTTTCACGCGATGAATCTAACATCATAATACCCCATGATGTGCAGGGCCGAAAAATAAACTTGAGCCTTCGGTACGAAGTCCAATTCTTACTTTCTTGCGGGCATTATAGCGCGATTGCGTGAATAAAGATAGGGTTTTTGCAAATTTGTGAAAATTTGCGGCAAATAGGTCAGTGCATAAGCATCGGTTGTGAATAAAAAAGTATAAATTAAAGAAAGCAATCCGTCTCCGGCATGTCAGTTGATAAAAATAAAAGCGGTATGCCGCTTTTATTTGTACCGGTAGGTAATCCGGCCTTTGTCGAGACTGTAGGGGGTCAATTCGATCTTGACGCGGTCGCCCGGCAGGATCTTGATGTAATGCATCCGCATTTTTCCGGCAATGTGACACAAGATCACATGCCCGTTCTCAAGCTCTACGCGAAATGTTGCGTTCGGCAATGCTTCAACGACTGTACCGTCAACCTCAATGACATCATCTTTTGCCATTTATGCTCCTTGGGGTAATGATAAGATTTCAGCTTTGCCGCCAATGACAGCCACTGTATGTTCGTAATGAGAACCGCGAAGGCCATCGGAACTCACAACGTCCCAGCCGTTTTCGCGGATCACCGCCTTGCCCTCTTTCTGACAGATCATCGGTTCGAGACAGAAAACCATCCCGTTTTTGATCTTCGGACCCGCCTTGGGGTTGCCGCCTTCGAGATAGTTAGGTATCTCCGGCTCTTCGTGCGGTTTTTTGCCGATACCGTGACCGCAGAAACCCCGAAGCGGTACAAAACCGCGTTCGACGATAAACTGCTCCATCGCATACGAAAGTTCCTTGAACCGCATCCCCTCTTTGATAATATCGATAGCGTAGTAAAGCGTATCTTTCGCGCAGGCGATGAGCGCTTCGTCTTCGGGCGTCACATTGCCGACGGGGACGGAAACGGCGGCATCGCCGTACCAGCCGTCGATCTCCGTTCCGATATCGTAACCGATGACGTCGCCTTCTTGCAGCCGGTAGTCAGTCGGAATTCCGTGAATGATCACTTCGTTGAGCGAAGTACATACGGCATTGGGAAACCCGTAAAGGCCTTTGAAGGAGGGTCGTGCACCCTGTGAACGGATATAGTCTTCCGCCATCGCATCGAGTTCTTTGAGACTCATGCCGGGCCTGGTCTCTTTTTCAAGCAGGGAAAGCGCACCGCCGACGATAGCGTTGGCGGCGCGAAGTTTTTCGATCTCGGCAGGTTTGCGTAGCGCAATGGCCATGTGGCTACAGACCGACCGCGCTGAGCGTTTCGTACTTGCTCATATAGATTTGCGCTTCAATCTTGCGCATCGTATCGAGGGCAACCTGTACGGTAATCAGTACAGCCGTACCGCCGAAATAGAACGGAACACCCATTCCCTTCACGATCACCCACGGCAGGGTCGCAACGAGACCGAGATAGATCGCACCCGTAAAGGTCAGGCGCGATGCCGTTTCGTTCAGGAATTCCTTGGTCGCTTCACCCGGGCGAACCCCGGGAATGAAACCGCCCTGACGCTTCAGATTGTCCGCGATATCTTTCGCATTGAATACGATCGATGCATAGAAGTATGCGAAGAAGACAACGAACAGGAACGTCAGAAAGTTGAAGAAATAGCCGCTCGGATTGAGCAGGTCCGCCACCATCTGCACGTAGTGGTTCGTACTGCTTGACAGCACCGTCATCGGAAACATCAGAATCGCCGATGCAAAGATGACAGGGATAACACCCGACAGGTTCACCTTGATCGGGATATAGTTCATCACCCGCTTGTTCTGGTTTTGCATCATAGTCTTTTTGGCATACGTGACGGGCACGCGCCGCTCTCCGAGCTCGACGTAAATAATAACGCCGACCGTTCCGAGTACCAGCAGAATAATCGCGATAACGGTGATAAAGCTCATCGCCCCGGTATTGAGCATTGTCACGGTGTGGCCGATCGCGGAAGGAATCGCCGAAACGATCCCCGCGAAGATGATAAGCGAGATACCGTTTCCGATACCGCTTTGCGTGATCTGCTCACCGATCCACATCAGCATCATCGTCCCGGCGAGCATCGAAATCGCCGATACCATAATGAAAGTATTGTGATCCATCAGTATCGCACTGCTGCCGTCTTTGCCCGTCATGCTCTGCAGGCCGATGCTCACGCCGATCGCCTGGACAATGGTTATCGCGATGGTCGCATAACGGATGATCTGCATATACTTGACCATGCCGTCACGCTCTTTTTTCATCTGTCCGAGATTGGGAAATGTCGCGGCGAGCAGTTCCATGATGATCGAGGCGGTGATATAGGGCATAATTCCCAGTGAAATGATGGAGAGGCGTTTGACGGCGTTGCCGCTGAACATGTTCATCATACCGAGTGCGTCGTTGGAGTGTGAATCGAAGAAAGAGGCGATGACGGAAGTGTCAACTCCCGGCACCGGCACATAGGCCAGCAGCCGGTAAAGAAAAAGAAACCCGATCGTAATGAGGATCTTGTTTATGAGTTGCTGGTTCATTACTTGCCGGTCGTCGTTACGTTTTCGTCTTTGATCTTGGAAGCAAGATCTTTAGCGGATGATCCGACCAGTTTCACTTTCGTGACAGCCTTGCCCAATTTGTGAACGGATTTGATCGATTCGATCGTGATCTCTTCCAGTTCCGCGACCGCTTTGATACGATCGACGTTGATCACGTACGGCTTCACGATGCGCGAATGAAAGCCGATCTTCGGCAAGCGCTTCGCCAGCGGCTGTTGACCGCCCTCGAAGTTGCGCTTCGCACTGTAGCCCGTCCGTGATTTCTGACCTTTGTTTCCGCGAGTCGCCGTTTTGCCCATTCCGCTTCCCTGTCCGCGTCCGACACGCTTTTTCGCGTGTGTCGAACCGGCTGCGGGAGTCAGGTTTTCAAGTGCCATTTCTTATCCTTTCATGCGTGCTAGCGCTTCAATCGTCGCGCGGACAACCGAGTTAGGATTGTTCGAACCGATGGACTTTGTCAGGATATCCTGAATGCCGGAGAGTTCGAGCACCGGACGCATCGCACCGCCGGCGATGACACCGGTACCTTCCGATGCCGGTTTCATCAGAATACGGCTCGCATTGAACTTGTGTTCGATGTCGTGCGCGATCGTCGTTCCTTTGATCTTCACTTCCGTCAGATTCTTGAACGCATTGTCGACCGCTTTGCGGATCGCGTCCGGAACTTCTTTCGCTTTGCCGTAGCCGAAACCGACGATACCGTTTTTGTTACCGACGACAACGAGCGCGGTAAAGCGGAAGCGGCGTCCGCCTTTGACAACTTTCGTGACCCGACCGATGTGTACGATCGATTCTTCGAAGTCTTCTCTGTTAATAGATTCCATCGATCAGTCCTTAAAACTTAATTTCATTGGCACGAAGTGCATCGGCGAACGCCGCGACGACGCCGTGGTAGACGTAGCCGTTTCGGTCGAAGAAAACTTCGCTGATTCCGGCAGCCTTGAGCTTGCCGGCAAAGTCGTTCGCCAGTGCGACCGCACCTTCTTTGTTCGCTCCCGCGCCCAGCGGCTTGCTTGAAGAGGCCGCGAGCGTCACGCTCGCATCGTCGTCGATCGCCTGCACGCTGAGGTAACGGTTGGAGCGGAAAATGCTTACGCGCGGCTTCGCTGCCGTTCCGCTGATCTTTGCACGGATGCGGCGTTTGCGCTGAATACGTTTCGAAGCTTTTGCTTTCATTATTTTCAGATTCATCTAAGCAACCCCTTATTTCTTGGCCGTTTTACCGGCTTTGCGTACGATATGCTCGTCGACATACTTCACGCCTTTGCCTTTGTACGGCTCCGGCGGACGGAACGCACGGATCTCCGCAGCCATCTGGCCGATCTGCTGGTTGTCGATCCCCTTGATGGTGATGATGTTTTTCTCGACGGAAACTTCGACCCCCTCGGGAATGTCGTAGTTGATATCGTGCGAGAAGCCCAGCTGCAGGTTCAGTTTTTTGCCCTGAACCGCCGCACGGTAACCGACGCCGTTGATCTCGAGTTTTTTCTCGAATCCTTCCGTCAGCCCCTTGATGATCTTGGCTGCGAGGGAACGGTACGTTCGCCAGAATGCCCGGTCTTCACGGGCATCGGACTTCGTCGCGAACGTCAGCGTATTGCCTTCGATCTTGAAGTTGACGTTGCCCTTGGTATCGAGCGTACGCGCCTTGTTGCCTTTTTTGAAAGTGAT
>JALWNV010000239.1 GCA_027083665.1 Helicobacteraceae bacterium | reverse complement strand
ATCATAAACCGCTGTGACAACGGTGTGATAAAAATAAGAAATATCTATATAAAAAGATTATGAAAATATTGAAAAAATATAATAAGTGATTATTTTGTGACCTTCAAGCGCACAAAATTGACGATTGCTTCCGGTCATAACATCGCAGCGCCTTGATGGTGACGTTCTCTGTAACGCTGAGACCGCAGGCCGTTTTCGGAGGTGCCCTAAAGATGCAGCTAATGACAGCGCTTCAGCGCCGCATTTGGGGGAACATGATCGAACCGAGCCGTACCATGGTGGAGCCGCATTCGATCGCGAGTTCGAAGTCGCCGCTCATACCCATCGAACAGATATCGGCGTCACCGATCGCATCAAAAACCGACCGTGTCGTCTCGAAGCTTTTTCGTACTGCGACCTCGTCGTCCGTATGTGCGCCGATACTCATGACGCCGCGCAGATCGATCCTCGGAAAGCGCTCCTGTATCCCGCGGTAGACCTCAAGCGCGGCTTCGGGCATGACACCTGATTTCGTCTCCTCTTCGGCGCTGTTGATCTGCAGCAGGCACTCCATCGTCTTCCCCTTCGCTTCGAGACGTTTGTCGAGGGCTTCGGCAAGCTCGAGCGAATGCAGCGACTGCATCAAGAAAGGGTCGAGATCGATAAGGGCGTTGATCTTGTTTTTCTGCAGTGTCCCGACGAAGTGCCACTCCAGCGGAAGGTCCTCGAGCGCTTCGGCCTTGGCCTTGAGATCCTGCACACGGTTTTCGCCGAACGCACGCTGCCCGATCCGGTAGAGCGCTTTGACGGCATCGGCATCGACGTATTTGCTTACGGCGACGATCTTGACGATATGGTGTTCGCTCACCTTGATTCTGGCCCGTTCGATCCGTTCGATCACTTGATCGATATGAAGTTTGTATTCTGTCTGTGTCATTGCATCAACCTGTTGATATCGTTATAGAGGCCGAGACTCATCAGTCCCAGCAGGACCGCCCAGCCGGCGATGGTGAGTTTGAGCACGATCGCCTCGCTCGGCGCGCGGCGCATGATCATCTCGTAGAGATTGAACATGATGTGGCCGCCGTCGAGCGCGGGGATCGGCAGCAGATTCAAAACGCCGAGATTCACCGAGATGAGCGCGGCGAAGAAAAAGACGGCCATCCAGCCGCCGGCACTGGCGTCGGCGGTGATCTTGACGATGGTGACGACCCCGCCGAGTTCCGAGCTCGGCACGGCACCGCTGAGCAGCTTCTGAAGGCTGATGAAGATCAGTTTCGAGGCCTGCCAGGTCTGATCGGCCGCATAGCCGAACGCCCCGAACAGGTCGAGTTCGAGACGATGCGTCACCCCCGATGCGCTGATGCCGAGCATCGGCTGTTTGACTTTCTCGCGAAACATATTGGTCGTTTCGGAAATCTTCGGCGTCACCGTCAGATTGAGCACGAACCGTCCGCGTTCCACTTCGAGCGCGAGTGTGCCCCGGGAAGCGCGGATAAGTTCCGACATCTGCTTCCAATCTTCGATCTTTTTGCCGTCGATGGCGAGGATGCGGTCGTTTTCCTGCAGACCGGCACTTTGTGCCGGAGAATCTTTCACCACCTTTCCGATGACGGGAGAAAGTACCTGCGGTCCGCCGAGACCGATGGCGAAATAGAGGACGAAGGCAAGCAGGAAATTGGCCGCGGGACCGGCGAGCAGGATCAGGATACGCTGCCACGGCTTTTTGGCGTTGTAGCTGTCGGGGTCCATACTGGTTTTGGTCGGATCGCTGTCGTCCTGACCTTTCATGCGGACATAGCCGCCCAGCGGGACGGCAGCGATACGCCATTCGGTGCCGAACGCGCGGAAACCGGCGATTTTTTTGCCGAAACCGATACTGAAGACCTCGACATAGACCCCCATCATTCGTGCGACGGCGAAGTGGCCGAGTTCGTGAAAGAAGATCAGTGCCGAGAGAACGAGAAGGGAGATGATCCAGCTCATGCGTGACGATTCCTTTGATAGGTTTTGACGAAACCGACGACATACTCCGCCCCCGAATAGACGGTCAGCGCCACCGCAAACCACAGCAGTGCTTCGCCGCCGGGCCAGTGCATCAGCAAAAAGCCGATGGCGAACATCTGGGCGACGGTCTTGACCTTGCCCGCCCACGAGGCGGCGATATCGATGCCTTCGCTGATGGAGACTGTGCGCAGACCCGTGATGAAAAGCTCGCGGACGATGATGATATAGATTGCCCACGCCGATGCGGCGCCGGTCATCATCAGTCCGAGGAAAGCGGCAATGATGAGCATCTTGTCCGCCAGCGGATCGAGGATCTTTCCGGCAATCGTGATCTGATTCAGTTCTCTGGCGATATAGCCGTCGAAGAAGTCCGTGACGCTGGCGAGCACGAACAGCAAAGCGGCCAGGTAGTAGTTCCAGCTGATGTCGATGCCGCGTGCGGTGAACCACTGCGGATTGAGGATCACCCAGAACATGACCGGTGCGATGACCATACGCGACATGGCGAGGAGGTTCGGGAGGTTAAACAACGTTTGCTCCTTTCAGTGCGAAAGGGGAAAGGGGCAAGCGGAAAGCGGAAGCCGTCGGCATCCCCGTAAAGAACCCGGCATAAGTCATCGGAATGTCGTTCCCCCGTCGACGACGATGGTCTGGCCGGTGATCCAGCTTGCATCGTCGGTGCAGAGAAAATAGACCGCGCCGGCGATATCTTCGGGCTGTCCCATCCGGTTGAGCGCGGAGCGTTTGACCGTTTCGGCCTTGACCTCTTCGTAGTTCGTGAACGCCTTGAGCGCATCGGTATCGATCGGACCGCCCGAGACGGCGTTGACGCGGATGTTCATTTCGCCCAGCTCCACGGCGGCGTAGCGGCTCATCGCTTCGACGGCGGCTTTGTTGGTGCCGTGGCCGGCGTAGTTCTCGATATAGATAAGATTGCCGGTGCTGCTC
>JALWNV010000238.1 GCA_027083665.1 Helicobacteraceae bacterium | reverse complement strand
CCCTCGAACAGCCGGCGAAGCTGTACACCGACGAGCATGTCGGGGTACAGCTTCGCCGGCTGTTCGAGGGGGCGTGATGGCGGCGGAGAAACTCGCGGGCCTGCATGACATCAAACCGCTGATACCGATGCACGACTATACGCTTTACTTTCTGACGGCGGCCGCCGCGGTCGTTGCGGTGTTTATCTTCCTTGTTGTTTATCTGGCCGTCCGCCGATGGCGGCATATCCGTCGCGAGAACCGCCGGCAGAAATGTTTCGACGCGCTGCAAAGGATCGATTTTGACGACAGCAAAGCCGCGGCGTACGCCATCACCGGCTACGGCCGCTGTTTTGCGTCAGATTCGCCGCGTCTGCGGGAGGCATTTCATAACCTGACCGAACGCCTCGAACCGTACAAATACAAAAAGACGGTACCGCCGATCGACGAGGAGACCCGCTCGTACTACCGGATCTTTCTCGGGATGATCGATGTTTGACGGGGTTTTCTTCGAATTCCCGAAAATCGGTTTCGTGTTTTTCTTCTTCGTCGCCTGTGAGGCGATGTGCAAGCTGCGCGAACGCGGGATCTATTTTCCGCACCTGGGGGCATTCGCCTCCGTTGCGGTCAAACCCTCCTATCTGTTGTGGTTTCTGAAGTGGGCTTCGATCATTTTTCTGATTGTCGCCATGATGTCGCCGGTCAAAGAGACTGTGGTCCAGCCCGATGACGCGCAGGGGTACCATATCGCCCTTGTGCTCGATGCCAGCGAATCGATGGATGAAGGCGGTTTCGATCCGTCCGAGAGAAGCCGCAGCCGCTTCGACGTCGTACAGTCGATTGTCGAACGTTTTGTCGCGGAGCGTCCGGCGGACGAGATCGGTCTGATCGTTTTCGGGACGCACGCTTTTGCAGCTTCGCCCCTGACGCAAGACCATGCTGCCCTGCAGACGATTCTCGGGAGGCTGTACGTCGGGATGGCCGGTAAATATACGGCCCTGTACGAGGCGCTTGCATTAAGCGCTTTCATGCTCACAGCGGCGGGAAAAAAGAACAGGATCGCCATCGTCCTTACAGACGGCCGCAATACGCCCGGCGGTGCGATCGGGCCGGATGTGGCGGAGGCATTGCTGAAAAAGCAGAAAGTCCGGATCTATGCCGTGCGTATCGGCGAACCGGGGGAACGGGCACCGATGCGTTTGGAGGCGATGGCCGAAGCGACCGGCGGAAGGCATTTCGTCGCGCACGATGCAAAAGAGCTGCAAGGGATTTACACGTCGATCGACGCCACGGAGCGCTCGACGGTCCGTTCACTGCCGGTCGCTTTCAAACATTACTACTTCATCTATCCGCTGTTTGCGGGATTCATGACGCTGTTGCTGTATGTATTTCTACGAAACCGGAGGGCGTTATGACATTTTTGCACCCGCAGTTTCTCTATCTGATGCTGCCGCCGGTTCTTATCCTTTTTTATTTTATCCTTACGCAAAAAGACCCGGTAGCGGGTTTTTTCGATCCCGCGCTGCTCAAGCGGCTGCGCGTTAATGAAAAACGTCTGACGCTTCGCCAGCGCAATGCGATCTATCTGGCGATTTTCATCCTGCTGATCCTTGCCATGGCACAGCCGGTCATCGTCGAGGAGAAGATCCGGGTCAAGCCCCCCGAGCGCGACCTGATGATCGCACTGGACATTTCAGCGTCGATGCATACGCACGATATCTATCCCGACCGTCTTGATGCGGCCCGGGCGAAGGCGCTTTCGTTGGTCGATTTTGCGGATGAAGAGCGTATCGGTATCATGGCCTTTGGCCGGGACGTCTATCTGGTCGTACCGCCGACACGCGACAAGACGGCACTAAAAGCATCGCTGAAACACCTCGATGTCGCGGCGCTTTCGGAGCGCGGCAGCGATATGGGAGCGCTGGTGCGCGGAGCCCGGACGTTGATGAAGAAGATGGCGGAAAAAAATCTCGTTATCCTGACGGATGGCGGAGAGGAGAAGGATTTTGACGATATCGCCTCTTTTGCGAGGCGGCACCATATCCGTCTTTTCATACTCGGGATGGGAACCCGCCGGGGCGGACCGGTACTGCAAAACGGAAAACCGCTGTTAAAAGAGGGCGAACCGGTGATCAGCCGCCTCAACCCCGCGCTGGCCAAACTCGCCGCGGCGACCGGCGGAGCGTACCTGCAGGCGCAGAGGGGGACGGAGGACGTTTTGCGTCTGCTGCACCGGATCCGGACGCATTCAAAACTGCATCGCGGTGATACGATGCAGATCGAACGGTACGGGCAGCTGTTTATCCTTCCGCTCGGACTGGCGCTGTTTTTGCTGCTGTTGGCGACTTCGTCGATGAGCCGGCGCGAAACGGTCGATGTTCCGCCGCTGTTTCTGCTCGGGGTGTTCCTTTGCGCTTTGGCGCATCCGGCGAGGGCCGATCTGATGGATTACGAACTGCTCGAACAGGCGAAAACGCTTTACAGCCAAAAAGAGTACGGACGGGCAGCTAATGCGTACTACCGTTACGGCAAGGACAACGGCAATGATGCCCGGGCAATGTACAACAGTGCCCATGCGCTTTACCGGATGGGAAACTACGAAGCTGCGGCGGCACTGTGGGCGCAGATCCATTCGCCGGAGCGTATTGTGCAGTTCCGGACGTTGTACAACCTCGGCAACGCCAATGCCATGATCGGGGATGAATTGCATCTTAAGGCGGCGATCCGGGCTTACGAAAAGGCGCTGCATCTGCAAAACGATCGGGAAACCCGCGAAAACCTTGAGCGGGTAAGGGGAAAGCTGATGCGAATGATGCAGGCGAAGTTCAGAACAAAAAGACCTGAGCGCCGATGCAGCTTCGGCAGGCTCTTTGCAAAAAGCGATGCCGTCTCAGCAGATGAATGGCAGCAGGAGTGCGGCACAGACACAATATCCGCCAAAACGGACACTGCCTTCGGTAAAGAGTACCGTGTCAGGACAGCACCCGGAAGGGATGAGTGATTTTGAAGCGCGGATGTGGTTCAAGACGCTGCAGCGCAAAGGCACTGTGCATCTGTACAAGATAGCGGTTCCCGAGAAACATACGAAGCGAGGCGACGATGTCAATCCGTGGTAGACGTTTGGTGCCGATGGCGGCAGCGGTACTGCTGTTCGGCACCGGGTTGTATGCCGATACAGCCGGAATGCGGCTTGACGGTGCACTTTCAAAGCATACCGCTTTTGTCGGCGAAACGATCATTGTCACCTACACGTTTTCGGCTCCGGCGAAGAGCGATGCCGTCGACTATCGTTTTCTTCCGCCGGCATGGAAGCATGTGATGGTACGAAAGCGGCGGGAAGAGAGGCCGGAGCATGTCGGCGGCCGTGAGATCCGGCGGTACCGTTTCGCCCTGACACTGTTGCAAAGCGGCCGCATCGTCCTTACGCCGGCGGCGGTGAATGTCGCGCACCGGGTCTACCGCAAGGATGCCTGGGACCGGTGGACGCCGAGGATTGAATGGCGACAGGTTGTTTCTGAACCGCTGGCGATCAATACGGTCAGGGTCGCGGCCGATGTTCAAAGTGTCGGGAGTTTCACGATTGCTGCGGTGACGGACACGAACATCACTGTGCCGAACGAGCCGGTCACGCTGACGCTGACGGTCGGCGGCAGCGGCAATATCGATGATATCGCGCCGTTTTCGCTGACGATTCCGCGAGTCGGTGTATTCGCTTCGGACCCGACGGTCCGTTCGCGGATCGTCTCTCAGCGCTATGAAGGCAATCTGACCCAGACATTTCGGTTGGTGGCGGAGCAGTCGTTTGAAATCCCGCCGTTTGTATTGCGGTTTTATGATCCTGATTTGCGCCGGGTGCGTGAAGTGCAGACCGATCCCGTAACGATCACGGTACGCGGCAGTAGGGGGGAAAATGCAACAGGAAACAAGGAGGAGGGGATGACGGGAATCGGATGGGGCGCCGTAACGGCGGCATGGCTGATCGGGATCGTGTTTGGTGCATTCGGCGTCTGGATTGCCATGCGCAGAAAAACCGCTTCGGTGCAGATCAAAAACGACAGTGATCGTGCACGACTGATCGTCTTGTTTCGGCATCTCGACGATCCGGAAGCGAGAGGCTATGCGGAGGCGCTTGAACGGTATCTGTACGAAGGGGATGAAGCACCGGACGAGGCACGGATCGACGAGGTGATCAGACGACTGGAACATCCTGAGAAAAAGTAACAGTTTTATGAAACAATGTGAATGAAATAAAAAGGTAAGGAGAAAGTTCGAAGTACCGTCCCCGTCAGGAGACGGTGTCGGCAGTCCGGCTTAGAAGTCGCCGTTCGCCGCTTTTTGAGGAATCTCTTCCATGGCTTTTTTGACTTTGAGCGCCAGTTTCAGCATTTCGTCCGGAAGCGGTTTTCCGCCGTAGATTGCGAGAGTCAGGTCCATCGTGATGAGGTAGCGATCCCCGTTGCCGTACTCGACGAGCATGATTCTACACGGCATGAAACCGCCGAAGTAGCGTGAGTGGTTCAGGAAGACTTTTGCGATATGAAGCGAACACAGCGAGAAGATACGTGCGTGCTTGACTTCGTCAGGCTTCGCGTCTTCTTTGGTAAACATCTTGACGTCGCCGGTAATACGCATGTTGTACTCTTCTGCCAGGGCATGGATCGATTCGCCTACGTCTTCATTGGTGACATCGTCGGCGACTTTGTACTCGAGCATCATCGCTTTGGCCGGATCGCCTGATTTGTCGACAACGTCCATCATCTTCGCATACGCTTCCTGTGTCTCAGGTTCGAATCCCATGAACGTCGTACCCATCTTCATTGCGGTACAACCGCTCATCAGGAAAACAAAAGCTGCGGCAATGGCAGTACCCATGATCTTTTTAATCATCTAAACTCCTCGTTGGTTTTTGTTGATAAATGACTTATCAAACAGATAAAATTCAGTTTTTCCTGTAAGAAGCGTTCCTCTAAAAACCTTTCAGCTAAGCTTCAGGGCTTTTAGAGGCACTCTTAATCAGGAAAATACATACGATAATCTATCACTGAATTTGACTAAAGTCAAGAAAGTATAGATATTTTTGTGATTTTTTTCCGCTCAGGCTCATTTTGTAATCTTTCGCCGGAACAACTATAAACACAATGTCTTTTAATATTCAGTTTTTATTATAATAAAGGTTTTGCCTTCAAGCGGATATCGGAGGCAAACGGAAAAAACGGCGCATTGAAAATTTACCAGACGGTACGGCTTGCCTGCGTTGTTTTCAGGCCGTTATGTCATAATGGCGTTTATATTTATTATTAAGGAAAATGAATGGCACTGGAAAACCTGACCGCAGAAAATTTTAACGAGAAACTGGCATCGCACGAGATTGTGATTATCGACTTTTGGGCACCGTGGTGCGGACCGTGCCGTTCGTTTGCGCCGATTTTCGAAAAAACGGCCGAAGCCTACCCGGATATCCTTTTCGGAAAAGTCAATACCGAAGAAGAACAGGAATTGGCCGCCCGGTTTCAGATCCGCTCGATTCCGACGATAGTCATCCTCAAAGAGAACATCGGCGTCTTTCAGCAGCCGGGGGTCATTCCCGAAGAAGGGCTCAAAGACCTGATCCGTCAGGTGCAGGAACTCGATATGGACATGGTCCGCAAAGAGATCGAAAAGCAGCAGGCGGAGCAGGGCGCGCAGTAGGAAAAAAAAGGGTCGCTGCTACAGCAGGCCCTCATAGGCCGTATGGGCCAGTTTCTTTTTGACGACATTTTCGAGAATGCGTGTGACGATCCCCTCATCCTCACTCTTCATAGTCTTGACCGCTGCCGCCAAGGCACGGATATCGAACCGGCTGGGATAGATTTCGGGGACGGGTTTTTCAAGGTTGAGCAGGCCGTAGACGGCCATGATTGCCGAGCGGACCGAGTATTCGACGGTGAAGACGCAGTCGTTTTCGATCTCGCAGAACTGGCCCAGAAATGCCAGGTTTTTGCTTCCTTCCGGCAGGACGTCCGGTCTGTCACCCTTGATGCGCGGCATAAACTGGCTGGTGATGTAGGGCATCATTGCCGGAATGACGATACACTCGTCCAGATACGACTGCATTTCGTCTTCTCCGATTCCGAAATGATACAGCAGCTCCTGCAGCAGCTCTTTTCCAGAGCATTCGCTCATTTTTTTGTGAATGAAATCTCCTGTCTTGTCGGGAAACAGGGCATAAGCCCATGCCACGGTCGTGTCTTCGGGCTGGTTTTTGAACTGCGGCTGACGATTGACCGTGACGCTGAGCAGCCAGTTGGAATCCTTGACGGTGATGATCCCGCCGGTGGCGGTACGGTGTGGTAGGAATTTACGTTCGGCAAAGCGTTCGAGCAGCCGGCGCATCCTGCTCCCTTTCGCCGTGATGGTAAAGGATTCCCACTTGGTCTTGTCGATGTCGCTGCAGAAGACTTCCGGCTTCCCGAATGCAGGGTCTTTTGCGGCGACTTTTTTCCACAGCTGCCAGACGGCGCCTTCGGAGGCGTCGAGTACGGGGGCGTGTTCTGTCGTGCCGAGCGACGAGTTTTCGGTCATGGAACCGTTGGTGAAAAAGACGAGGTCGTCCGCCGTTGTAGATATGGTGTTTTGCTCGCCGTTTTGATTCAGATGAATCGCTGTGACCGTTTTTCTATCTTTGTCGATCTCGATGTCGAGATCGGTCACTGTGGTGTTGAAAACGAAGCGCACGCCTTTGGACTCGAGGTGTTTTTTCAGCGGCAGGATCAGCGAGTCGTACTGGTTGTACTTGGTGAAGACAAGCCCCCGCATGGTGCTCATCCCCGGCAGAAGATGGATGAAACGCTGCATATAGCGTTTCATCTCCGCAAGACTGTGCCAGGGTTCGAACGCGAACATGCTTCGCCAATACAGCCACATATCCGTTTCGAAAAATGAGGGGTCGAAGTACTCCTCCACGGTCTGATTGCCGAGGTCTTCTTCTTTCGCCAGCAGCAGTTTCGCCAACTCACGGGTGTTTTTCTCATGCAGCCCGAGGTCGGTCCTTCGGTGTTTTTCACCCCGGTTGGAAATGATCCTGACTTTGGAAAAATTGGGATCGATCTCGTTGAGTTCGCGGAATTCGTCCAAGACGGTGCGTCCCCCTTCTTCGATGGAAGGAATTTGACCGTAAAGATCCCACAGGCATTCGTAATGCGCTTCCATCTCCCTTCCGCCGCGGGCGACAAAGCCTTCTTCGGGGTTTCCTGCGCCGTCCATCGCTCCGCCGGACACCCCGCCTTGTTCGAAAACGGTGATCTGGAATCCCTGCATATAGCCGTCGCGCATGAGGTACTCCGCGGCCGCCAACGACGCGATGCCCGAGCCGATAAGAAAGGCTCTTTTGTTTTCGATGCCTTCGGGTTTGCGGGGATGGACTCTTCGGTAGTTGTTCATGCGGGATCCTTTTTGGAGTGTGTGTTGACGATTATAGCACTTTTCAAACTTTATGATGCTATTATTGAAACGGCAGATCGTATTTTGACTTCCACCGAAAGCTCAAACATAGCGACGCTAATGCAGAAGGTACCAACATATGCAGATAGACATATCGCATCCGTCAGCGCGGTGTATGAATCGCTTCGCCGAGATGGCCGGCGACATACCCCCCGGCGAACGACCATTGCAGGTTGTAGCCGCCGCAGGGGCCGTCGAGGTTCATGATCTCTCCGCAGAAATAAAGCCCCTTCAGTTTCTTGCTTTCCATCGTTTCGGGCCGGATCTCTTTGAGTGAAACCCCGCCGCGGGTGATCATCGCCGTTTTGAAGCCGTCGTGGCCGGTGACGGTCAGCGGGGTCCAGGCGAGGTATTTCAGCAGGGTGTCGCGGACCGGGCCGGGAAGTTTTGAAAAGCGCGTGTGTGCATCAGCTCCGGCGAGGGCGCACAGTTGCAGGCTCAAGGACTGGGGAAGAAGCGTTTCGAGCAGATCGAGCGTCGTCGCATGCGGATCGGAAGCGCTTTCGTTTTTGAAATGTCTCAATAGACCGTCCTCGTTCATTCCCTTGGTCATATTGATCAGCAGCGGTACTTCGCCGTAGCGTTCGAGAAGCGGGGTGATTTCACGGGCGAAGTCGAGTACGGCGGGGCCGCGGATACCGGTTTTGGTAAAGATAAGATCTCCCGCCGCACGCAGTTTTTTGTGTTTTTTCAGATCGACGCGGATTGTGACTTTTGGGATCGTATCGGCCCGGCAGTGCCGTACCCACGTCTCTTTGGTACGCAGCGGCATCATGGCGGGGTACAGGTCGGTCACCGTATGCCCCGCCGTTTCGGCCAGGGCATAGCCGTCACCCTCGGCGCCGAGCTGCGGATACCCCAGCCCGCCGGTGGCGAGGACGACATGTGCGGCGGTATAGGTCTTTGTCGCCGTCTTGATACCGGTGACGCGCTGTGCGTCGTGCAGCAGCTCCGTAGCCCTTTGGCCGTAAGCGATTTCGACTCCGAGACGCCCGAGTTCTTTGAGCAGCGCCGAAAGGACCGTTTCGGCGTTATGGGTGAGCGGAAAGACACGGTAGCCGTCGGGCGCATGTGTCTCGACGCCGAGCTCTTTAAAGAAAGCCGTCAGTGCGTGATGGCCGAATGCCGTAAGTGCCGGGGACATAAAGCGCCCTTCGCGCCCGAAACGACGCATGAAAGTCTCATTGTCGAGGGTGTTGGTGAGGTTGCACCGCCCGCCGCCGGTGGCTTTGAGTTTGGCACCGGGCTTGGCGAGTTTTTCGAGGATGACCACATGTTTGCCTCGGCGTGCGGCGGTGATGGCAGCCATCATTCCCGCCGCACCGCTGCCGACGACGACGGCGTCGTACCGGGCGCTCATACCTTTTCGGACTGCAGTCGCATCCGGGCATACCACTTGTGCTCGCCCGGGGTGATATTCTCGAAGTATTTCCACAGCGCCGCGGGAGAATCCGCCTGCATAGTGAGGCCGTAGGAGACCTCGCCAAAGAGCATGGGATCGTAGCCGGTGCCGAGATCGCGCGCACCTTTGATAATGTACTGCGGATCGAAACCGCCGTCGAAATTGACATCGAACTGCACGAAGTCGTGTACACTCTGTGTGGCGACGAGCAGGCCGTATTGCGACATTTTCAGCAGGTCGAAACAGTCGTTGTACTGCTTGTCGTTACGCAGGTCATAGCTGGCGGTGTAGATGTGGCGGTCGGAACCGTTGAGGCGGAACTGGATGATGCACATCGCGATCGTGTGATCTTTGTAGTCCACATTGAAAACGGAGGGCTTGAATTCGCAGGTGAGGGTGTTGCCGCCGATCATCGGCGTATCGGCTTCAGCCAGCTTCAGGGCGATGAAAGGGATACCCTGCGTCGTGCCCAGCGGAATGGCCTGTACATACGAAAGGTGGGTGATGAGATCGCGCAGGTTTTGCGGCAGTTCGCTGTTGGGACGGGTCATAGTTTCAGTCTTTCAAAATATCGTGGAGTTTCTGTCCGGCGGCAAGGCGTTCGTGGACTTCGTCCCACTTTTCGCGCTTGATCGCCTTTTTCATGGCGGCAAGTTCATCTTCGAACAGCGAGATTGCTTCGAGCAGATGGTCTTTGTTTTGACGGAAGACATCCTCCCACATCACCGGCGAACTTTTCGCCAGACGGCTCATGGAACGGAACCCCCCGGCGGCAAGGGCGAGGATGCTGTACTTGTCCTCCTGGTGCATGACGGTATTGGCCAGCGAATAGGAGATGGCGTGCGGCATATGGCTGATAAAGGCGGCATGGCGGTCGTGCTCGTTTGCCCGCATGTAGTGCAGACGCATGAACAGGCCCGAAAAAAGGCGAACCGCAGTTTCCTGCTGCAGCTGACCGGAGTCTTCCATATCGCACAAGACGACGACTTTGTCCTTGTAGAGTCCGGAGACGGCGGCTTCGGGACCGAAATGCTCGGTTCCGGTCATCGGGTGGGCGGTGACGACATTTTTCCGAATGGACGGCGGGATGGAGGCGGCGATCTTGGCTTTGGTACTGCCGAGATCGATGACAGTCGTTTCCGGACGGAGCTTCCCTTCCATCGCCCGAATCGCTTTGACGATAGCATCGACGGGAATGGCGAGAAAAATAACGTCGCATCGCAGAAGAGTGTCTTCATCGACAATAGCGTCGACAAGGCCCAGTTTCAAGGCGCTCTGACAATGTTCCGGGTTGTGGTCGCTGCCGACGACACGCTTGATAAAGGGGAGTTTGTGAAGGTCCAGCCCCAGTGATCCTCCCATTAGCCCGAGTCCGACGATACCGATTGTCATCCCTGCTCCTTGTGCATTTGAGGTGTTATTTTAGCGTCAGGCATGTTAGAAGCGCCTTTTTACGTGCTATTAACCGCCAAGGTGATAGAATCACGTTTTCAAAACCGAAACGACCTAGGGTGTATATGAGAGAGTGGCTTCGTCCGTTTGTATTGTTGGGTGCCGCCGCGGCGATGCTGAATGCCGCCGTCACAGTCAAGGCGGTCAAATATGACGGGCTGGTGCATATCTCCAAAAACGTGGCGGACCAGCTGCTCAAGATCAAACCGGGATCGCCGCTGGACGAGGAGAAGGTTGACGAAACGATCAAGATCTTTTTCAAGCAGGGCTATTTCGACGATATCTATGCCACCGTCGACGACGCGGGGACACTGACGTTTCATTTCAAGGAGAAACCGATTATCTCCCGTATCGAGATGCGGGGCTGGAAAGAGAACGACGACGACGTAAAACGGGACCTTCTGCAGATCAAAAAAGGTTCGCTCTACGACCCCAAACGTCTCGAGGAAGCCAAAAAACGTATTATCGACGCTCTGTCGCAGGAGGGGAAGATCGATTCAGTTGTCGAGATCGAGACGGAACATCTTGATAACGGTTCGGTCGCCGTGACGTTCGTCGTCAACGAAGGGGAGACGATTCTGATCGAGAAGCTGCGCTACAGCGGCGTTCACGGGCTCGACCCCGACCTCTTCGACGATGCGATCGCCAACAAGGAACATCAGTTCATGGGCTGGTTCTGGGGCCGAAACGACGGAAAGATGATGCTCGATCAGCTGCAGTACGATCCGCTGCGTATCCGGGACGTCTATATGCAGCACGGCTATATGGACGCCAAAGTCGATCCGCCGTTTGCACGGGTCGATTTTGACAACTATACCGCGGACATGAGCTATCAGATCAGTGAAGGCGAGGTCTATACGACTGAAAAGATTGAACTGTACCAGCAAAAGCACGTGATCGACGATGCTGTCTTGCGCGATATCCTCGAACTGAAGACGGGGAAACCGTTCAACATCAAAACTTTCCGCGAGGACTCCGAACGGATCAAGACGAAGATCGCGGATCTGGGATACGCGTTCGTGCAGGTACTGCCGGACCTCCGCAAGGACAAAGCGCATAAGATGCTCGAGGTGGTCTACCGCATCATCCCGGGCAAGAAGGTCTGGATCCGTAATGTTATTATCTCCGGAAATACCCGCACGCTCGACCGCATCATCCGCCGCGAACTCTATCTCGGTCCCGGGGATCTGTATTCCCTGACGGATCTCAAGGATTCGCGCAACGCGCTCGGACGAACCGGGTTCTTCGAAAGCAATACGATCGAAGAGAAGCGGATCAACGATCATGAGATGGATCTTGTCGTCAAGGTCAAAGAAGCGCCTACCGGTAATATTCAGCTCGGCGGCGGATACGGAAGCTACGGCGGATTCATGCTTAGTGTCGGGATTAACGACCGCAATATTTTCGGATCGGGTATCAATGTCGGCATCAAGGCCGAGAAGTCACAGCGCTCGAACAACTACGCGTTCAATATCTCCAACCCCCGTCTCAACGACAGCGATTTCAGCGGGAACTTTTCGGTTTTTTACAGCGATTTTGAATACAACGACTACACGACGCACTCCGACGGGGTCTCGGTGGGAACGGGACACCGCTTTACCCGCTATATCACCGGCTATCTCAACTATACCTACTCGAATGTCGATTACCGCGACGTCAACCTGACGCAGTATACGGAAGATCAGCGGCGCTTTTTCGAAAGCTATGCCAAGAGTGCGGTTTCCGTCAGCGCCACTTTCGACAATACGGACGATTACTACGTCGCCAGAGAGGGATGGGTACTCTCGCAGAGTTTCGAGCGGGCGGGACTCGGTGCGGAGGCGGACTATTTCAAGAGCCGGACGCAGATGAGCAAATACAACGGTTTGCGGGACTATATCGGCTGGGATGTGATTTTCCGGTACAAAGCGCGCTACTTTCTCGGCCGGGACACCGGCTAT
>JALWNV010000237.1 GCA_027083665.1 Helicobacteraceae bacterium | reverse complement strand
CCATGCCCTATTATCAGGATATGATTGAGGTCGGAAGCGGTGAGGGTCTGCTCGAAAAAGTGCGGGCGTCGAAGAAAGTCGTTTTTGAGCTGGAACTTCCTGACGGTGCCGTACTGTTGGGCGTCAAGCTCGGAAGGCGGACCTCCAAGTTCGTCAAAAAGATCGGCTATCATAATGCGGCGCTGCTTCCGTACCCTGTTCTCGTCGAAAACGGCAAGGCGAAAATCCTCGAACCGAAATACTATATCGCGGTGATGTACCCGCAGCTGTCGATGTCCAATTTCATGACGATTGCAAGTGTACCGGGTGCCATCGAAAAAGATTGCAGCAAAATTTTCCGCTAAGCCTGCCGCCTCAAAGCGTCCGCAATGCCGGACGCGCTATACTTCCATAAAAAAAACGGATTTCGTATGATGACTTTTGCTGTCGCCGGCGGTATTTTACTCAATATCGGCGCATACCTGACCTATCGCGGCCATATCTACCGGGCTGTCAAGGTCTATCTTGCCGCGGATATGTGCTGGATCGCGATGGCATGGCAGCGGGCCGACTTGACGGTGATGTTGTTTATCGCCGTCGGCGTGCTGCTCGGTTTCCTCGCATTTTCGAAGATGCATCACGGAACGATGGAGCGGTCTTTGCAGACGAAATCGAAAGACGGTATGTAATGAGCGAGATGATTTACAAGGCACAGGGGCTGCGGCTGGACCTGGCGAAAATTACACGGCTTTACCCTGCGGCGATTGTCGAGGGCGGCGGTGCGGAAGCCCAGGTCTCTTTGGAATGGGCGGAGATGAAAAAAGATGAGGTCCGGATCGATGAGTATGTGCTCGTTTTCGATTTCGATCCGGCCGGCGAAGTGCCCGTCAATCGCCGGATATTGCATTATCCGACGAAAGAAGCACTTGTGGCGGCGATGATCGAGGTTTCGAAATTTTTCGAATGAACACGGCTTCCTATGGAGCTTTGTACCAGCGGGTTCGCTGAAGCAGCTTCGGCACGGCGGTATCGATTCCGAGGAGCTTGTGTTTCAGTGCCGCCGTTTTGTTGGCATCGCCAAACGATTGCATGAAGTGCTTTCCGTTGTAGGTGACGGCGGCTGATGCTTCTGTCAGCGATGAGATATCGCCGGCGGAGAGATAGGCGAAATGTTCGGCGCTTTGATCGAACAGGGAGTTTGAAATGCTGCTGAACGGCTGTTGCCAGTGCAGCAGGTCCGCGACGGTCGGGGTGATGTCTGCTTGTGAACCGACGGTATAGACGGTATCGGGTTTGAAGACCTCCGGGGCATAGATGATCAGCGGAATATGATTTTGCGGCAGAATTTCAGTGTCGTTTGCGTCGATATGCATATGTGCTCCGCGCAAGTCGTTCCCCATGCAGTGGTCAGCCATAAAAAAGAAAACGGTCCGTTCGAACCAGGGCTCTTTCCGTGCGGCGTCCATAAAAGCCCCGATCTGATCGTCGACATACTTGACCGTATTGAGGAATCCGCCTCTGCCGTTGGGCTCGTGCGGATAGATACGGTATTTGTCGTCGGGGACCCGGTAGGGTGTATGTGTCGTCGCGGTAAAGCTGAAGCTGAGAAACGGCTCTTTCGCTTCATTGAGTTTCGTCAGCAGGAACCGGAACATGTCCCCGTCCCAGACACCGAAATGCGGATGCCCCTGTTCCGTTCCTGTATGGGGGATGTCTTCGGCGCCGTAGTAATGTTTGAAACCCGCGAGGCTGCTGAGTTTGTCGACACGGAACGAACCGCGGTTGGAGCTCTGCATGCTCAGCGTATCGTAGCCGTTGGCATTGGCGATATCCGCGAGATAGCTCAACCCTCCGAGTTCGAGACCCTCCCCGAAACTCTGCATTCCGTACGGCGGCAAAATCCCGGCAAAAACGGCGGTGATACCTGCCAGCGAGCGTTGTCCGTTGGCATAGAAATTGACATATTTCAAACCCGCTTCGGCAAGTCTGTCAAGGTGGGGAGTGACGCGGAACCCGTTATGGGTGAATGCATCGACATATTTGGCACTGAAGCTTTCGAGCATGACGATAACGATATTGTAGTGAGGTGCATCGCCTTGCTGGCGGAAACGGCGCATAAGAGGGTACTCCGGATCGGGAAAGGTCGTTTTTTCGCTTTCAAGCATCTGTTTGGCGGTTTCAACCGCTTTCCCGAACGGCACGGCATTGTGTGAAGCCTGCCGGGCGTACCCGCTGCGATAGAGGCAGAAGGTTCCGTTGAGGGCGAGATTTCCCGAGGCAAGTTTGTTGACGGCGAAGGCATCGCTGACGCCGAACGAGATTCCGGTGACCTTGCCGCGGATACCGAGAAAAAGAGCAATGACCGCCAGCCCGGCAAGTCCCCAGGCTTTTCGGACGGAGGCGACCGGTTTCGGCGGTGTCCGGAAGATCCGGACGAAAATGTAGACAATGGTGACGGCGGCAGCGAGGGCAATCACCGTATGTTTGAGGTAGGCGACGAACGCCATCTGCACCAGGATGTCCCAGTCGTTCCCGATGACGTTCAGCTCGTTCATGACATGCCTGCCGACGAAGCCGAAGTAGAGATCATCGGCATAGTTGATGACAAAAACGGCGGCGACAGCCGTTCCCCACAGAGCGCCGAGCAGCATTCTGACCGTACGTTTTTCCAATACGTTTACCGGCAGAATCAGCAGAAGCATCGGCAGTCCGCCGAAGGTGAAAATAATAGCGGTATCGACACGCAGGCCGTACAGCAGCGACAGCAGCAATTCACCGTTTTGCAGTGATGCGAATGCCGAGGGATAGAAAAGATAAAGCATGAGCCGGGTGGCACTGAGGACGAAGTAGCTCAATGCCAGTGCGGCGAAAACCTGGGAATAGCGTGATGAAAACAAAGCAGATCCTGGAAAAAAAATCAGAGGTACCCCACAGCCGGCGGGCTGCTTGAAGGTGTCGAAACTGTCATGCCATTATAG
>JALWNV010000236.1 GCA_027083665.1 Helicobacteraceae bacterium | reverse complement strand
GCAGCAAGCCTATGCCGCATTGACGAATGACACGGCCATTCTTGCGCTGACATCTTCTTCCGATATCCATCACTATTTGAACGAACATCATCACGGCTGTTTTAGAGGCTGTGAGATTCACGTCACGCTTGAACCCTGTGCCCATCAGGGAAAAACGCCGTCGTGCGCACAGCTGCTTCTGACCCTTTTTGTCAAAAAAGTTGTCGTTGCGAAAGCCGATCCCAATGCGGAAGCTGCCGGCGGAGCGCAGTTGCTTGCGGCAGCGGGTATCGATGTCGTTTTCGCACCTTCGGAGGCGGCCGACGATCTTCTCCGGCCGTTTGAAACATGGCAGCGAAAGCCGTTCGTAACATTCAAATGGGCGCAGCGCCTCGACGGAACGATCGACGGCGGGATTATCAGTGACGAAGTCTCCCGCCGTTTCGTTCACGGCATGCGAGACGCTGCGGATTTGTTGGTGATCGGCGGCAACACCGTCCGTATCGACCGGCCGACACTGGATGCACGAATGGTCGGAGGCAAAGCACCGGATGTGCTGATCGTTTCGCGCTCGGATGATTTTGACGATACGATTCCGCTCTTTCATGTCAAAGGACGCCGGGTTGTTGTCGCATCGGATTTCGCATCGATAGAGCGATATCGCAATGTATTGATCGAGGGCGGCCCCGGACTGTTTGAAACGGCAAAAGCGCTGTGCGATATGTACCTGTGTTTTGTCGCACCGCTCAGCGGTGGTACAATACGTTTTCTAAATGAAAACAACAAGTTTCAAATCAAGCATCTGCGCCGGAGCGGTGCGGATGTGATGCAATGGATGGTGAATGGATAAGCAGGAAAAAATCGTATCGATGTTCGACGAGATCGCTCCGACGTATGATAAGGCGAACCGTGTCATGAGTATGGGTGTCGATCGCAGCTGGCGGAAAAAGGGCTGTGACAAGGCGTTTGCTTTTTATGACAAATCCGCACTGGATCTGATCGTGGATGTCGCCTGCGGTACCGGCGATATGATGGGCTATTGGCGTCAGCGGGCCGATGCGAAGAGTGTCAGAGTGGATAAAATTCTCGGGGTGGATCCGTCCGAAGGCATGGTCGGTGTCGGCAAAGAGAAGTTCCCGGACTTCGAATTCGCCATCTCCAAAGCGACCGAGCTTCCGATCGCGGATGCGAAAGCGGATATGCTCAGTATCTCTTACGGCATCCGCAATGTCGTTGAACGCCAGGCGGCGCTTGAGGAGTTCAACCGTGTCCTGAAACCGGGCGGTATGGTCGTAATTTTGGAGTTTATGAAAAACGAAACGCCTTCCCTTCTGGGGAAAGTACGCGATGCCTATATGAATAAAGTACTGCCGAAAATCGGGGGCTTCATCTCGAAAAACAAAGAAGCTTACGAATATCTCCCCAATTCCATCGAAGGTTTTCTTACCGTTGAAGGGATGAAGCAGGAACTCGAAGCGGCAGGTTTCGAGATGCTCTATACGCAAAGCTTTTCAATGGATATCTCCACACTGATGATCGCCCGGAAAATTTAGGGCGTTTATGCAGACCGCTATCACCGTTTCGGCTCTGAACGAACAGATCAAAAACCTTCTGGAAGCGACGTTTATGCAGGTTGCCGTCGAGGGCGAACTTTCCCGTATTACCTATCATAACAGCGGTCATATCTACTTTACGCTCAAAGACAATGCCTCGGCGCTCAGCGGAGTGATGTTCCGCGGCAACGCTTCCCGGCTGAAATTTCGTCTTGAAGAGGGACTGAAGGTAACGGTTCACGGCGGAATTACTCTGTACAAACCACGCGGGAGCTATCAGATCAATGCCGTTTCGATTGAACCTGCAGGGCACGGTGCTTTGGCTTTGGCGTATGAGCAGTTGAAAAAGAAGCTTTCC
This sequence comes from Helicobacteraceae bacterium, assembly GCA_027083665.1. GTDB lineage: Bacteria > Campylobacterota > Campylobacteria > Campylobacterales > Sulfurimonadaceae > Thiomicrolovo. The sequence goes on along the minus strand of JALWNV010000236.1, from coordinate 1,069 downwards.
GAAGAGGGGTTGTTCTCAGCCGAATTGAAAAAACCGCTTCCCCGTTTTCCAAAACGTATAGCATTGATTACGTCCGTGACGGGTGCGGCATTGCAGGATATGAAACGTGTCGCGATGCAGCGTTGGCCGTTGGCGGAGGTGTACGTATATGATAGCATCGTTCAAGGGGAACAGGCACCGTTTTCACTGGTGCAGGCACTGCGTTCGGCAGATGAAGGCGGCTATGATGTTATTGTGCTCAGCCGCGGCGGCGGCAGTATCGAGGATCTGTGGGGATTTAACGACGAGATGCTGGCACGGACTGTCGCAGCAGCCAAGACACCTGTCGTCTCTGCAGTGGGGCATGAGATCGACTGGGTGATTACCGACTTTGCAGCCGACTTGCGTGCACCGACTCCCAGTGCGGCGATGCAGATGATCCTGCCCGACCGGAACGAAGTATTGATGTCGATCGATACTCTTGTGTCACAGTATGACCGGATACTTGACGAGCGACTGAACGGTGCCCATCGGGAGATTGTTCATCTGCAGGAACGTTATCGGCAGCATTCGGTTGATCGGAAGTTGGCCGAACAGTTTGAGCGGATAGACGATCTTGTGAAACAGTTTGATCGGAAGATCACCTTCCGTCTTGAACAAAGCGAAACGGCTCTGCTTCCTTTATATAGCGGACTCGAACATGCGCAGAAAGTGGTGTTGCAGCAAAAAAGTGCCCGGCTCGAACAGCTGAAAAATGCGCTCACAGCCCAGGAGCCGAGGCGAAAAGACAAAAGAGGGTTCGCACAGATTGTCAGGGACGATCATCCGGTTGCGTTGTCAGAATTGCATCCCGGCGAAACGTTTAAGGCGATGGATAGCCGCTACAGCGTACTTTCCGAAGTTAAAGAAATCACAAAAATTGATATAGAAGAGTAATGTCTCCTTTTACCGGGAGAGACAAATTCCAAAAAATTCGCAAAATTTCCCAATTTCTTCGAAAAACCTCTTGACATTGATTCCGATTTCCCCTATAATTCCCGTCCACAAACGATGAGAGGCGTTGAGAGACGCTTTGAAGAGACCTTCGAGT
>JALWNV010000235.1 GCA_027083665.1 Helicobacteraceae bacterium | reverse complement strand
CGTCCGCCGCCGCCCTGGGCGGCGTTGAGGATGACCGGGTAGCCGACTTCGCGCGCGCGCTTCTTGGCGTCTTCGATATCGTCGATGGCACCGTCGCTGCCGGGGACGACAGGCACGCCGGCTTCGACCATGACATCTTTGGCCTTGGACTTGTCGCTCATCAGGACCATGACTTCGGGCGTCGGTCCGATGAATTTGATGTTGTGATGGGTACAGATCTCGACGAAGTGCTGGTTTTCACTCAAAAAGCCGTAGCCGGGGAAGATCGCGTCGCAGCCGCTGACTTCCGCGGCGGAGATGATGGCCGGGATGTTCAGATAGCTTTCGGAGCTGGGCGCTTCGCCGATACAGATCGCCGCGTCGGCGAGCTTGAGGTAGTGAGCGCCTCTGTCGCCTTTGGAGTAGACGGCAACGGCTTCCTTGCCCATCTCTTTGATCGTCCGGATGGCACGCAGGGCGATCTCGCCGCGGTTGGCGACCAGGATACGCTTGATCGCCGCCATCAGAGCTTCTCGACGACGAACAGCGGCATGTCGTACTCGACGGCCTGGCCGTCGGAGACGAGGACATCGAGGATTTTGCAGTCGAATTCCGCTTCGAGTTCGTTCATGATCTTCATTGCTTCGAGAATGGCGATCACCTGTCCTTTTTTGACGGTGTCGCCGACTTTGACGAACGGCGGCGAATCGGGAGACGGCGCGGCGTAGAACGTTCCCACCATCGGCGAGAGGATCTCGACGGCATTGGCCGGGAGGGTCCTTTCGGAAGCGGTATCGGCCGTTGTCGCCGCAGGGGCCGCCGCAGGGGCCGCCGCAGGGGCGGCAGCGGGTGCGCTGACGACCGTTCCCGTATTTTTCTCCAGCTCCATTTCGAAGCCCTCTTTGCTGATTTTGAGCCGTGAAAGACCGCTTTCATCGAATTCCTGCATCAGTACCTTGATCTGTCTCATGTCCATCTGTTCGCTCCTGTATTCCCCCGGAAAAGCCGCTTTTGCAGCCGTTGGGGCAACCTCAAAAATTAATGCGTTATAATAGCACACTTTAAGTTAAGCCATGTCCGGAAGGGCGCGGCGACAAAGGGAACCGATGGGTTTGAAAGCCGATACATGGATCAGGGAACAGGCACTCGAAAACGCGATGATCACCCCGTTTTGCGAAGATCAGGTGGGCAAGGGGGTCGTCAGCTACGGATTGAGCTCTTACGGGTACGATATCCGGGTCAGCGACGAGTTCAAGATTTTCACCAATCTCAATTCGACGGTCGTCGATCCGAAGCATTTTGATGACGCGAACGTCGTGGACTTCAAAGGCGAGATATGCATCGTGCCGCCCAATTCGTTCGCTCTGGCGCGGACCGTGGAGTATTTCAAAATCCCCCGCGACGTGCTGGCGATCTGTCTGGGCAAATCGACCTACGCCCGCTGCGGCATCATTGTCAATGTCACCCCGTTCGAACCGGAATTCGAGGGGCATATCACGATCGAGATCTCCAACACCACACCCCTGCCGGCGAAGATCTACGCCAACGAGGGGATTGCGCAGGTGCTTTTCCTCAAAGGCGATGAGATGTGCGAGACCAGCTACGGCGACAAGGGCGGAAAGTATCAGGGGCAGGAGGGGATCACTTTACCGCGGATTTTGGAGTGATTCGCTATGATTGCGGTTATATAAAAACCAGAGGATGGAAACATGCTGCACGAATACCGCGATATCATTACGAAGATGAAAGAAGACGGCGCCGCGAACGCACACTTTTTGAAGATTTTCGACCGTCACAACGAACTCGACGATCTGATCACGAAGGCGGAAAACGGCCAGATCCCGATGGACGACCTGGAGCTCGAAAAACTCAAAAAAGAGAAGCTCCTGCTCAAAGACGAAGCGTACGCCGAAATCCTGAAGTACAAAAAAGCGCACAACCTTTAACGTGCCGAGACCGCCGCATTGCGGCGGCTTTTCTCCCATTCACTCTTTTACCAGATCGATGACGTTTTGCGGCGGACGGCCGAGGACGGCTTTGCCCCCCTTGATCACCACGGGGCGCTCGATCAGTTTCGGATGTTCCGCCATCGCCCGGATCAGGGCGTCTTCATCGGTGACATCTTTAAGCCCAAGCTCTTTGTAGATCGCCTCTTTGGTACGCATCAGGTCGCGCGCTTTGATGCCGAGCCGTTTCAGGACATCGCGGATCTCCTCTTCGCCCGGTGCCGTTTCGAGGTATTTGACGACGTTCGCCTCGATGCCTTCGGCTTCGAGCAGTTTCAGCGCTTCGCGGGATTTGCTGCAACGAGGGTTGTGCCAGATGGTGACGCTTTCGCTCATGGTCCACTCCTGTTTTTTTCCGAAATTGTAACGTTTTTTTTCCGACAGGGGCAATGATACCGGTTTTTCATGCTCCATTGCCGAAAAGTCCGTAAAATGCCTTCTATGAATCAGCTGAAGTTATTTTTGAAAATGCTTAAAGGTTCGTTTTTCGACCTGCTTCCGATCATCGCGGTCATCGCCTTTTTTCAGATTTTCATTTTGCAGCGCATGCCCGGGGACCTCGTTTCGATCGTAACCGGGCTGGCGATCGTCGCGGTGGGGCTGGCCCTGTTTATTCAGGGGCTCGAAGTCGGTATTTTTCCCGTGGGAGAGAACCTCGCCCGGGAGTTTGCGCGAAAGGGCTCCGCGTTCTGGCTGCTGCTGTTCGCGTTTCTCATCGGATTTTCGACCACGATCGCCGAACCGGCACTGATCGCGATCGCGAACAAGGCCGCCGTGATCAGCGAAGGCCGGATCGACGCGATGTTCCTGCGGCTGACAGTGGCGTTTTCGGTAGGCTTTGCCATCGCGCTGGGGACGTTTCGTATTCTGACAGGGCATCCGATTCACTACTACATCATTACAGGATATGTCATTGTCGTCGTCTTGACTTTTTTCGTCCCCCCGGAGATTGTGGGGTTGGCGTACGACAGCGGCGGGGTGACAACTTCGACGGTGACAGTGCCGCTTGTGGCGGCACTCGGAGTGGGACTTGCCGGCAGTATCCGGGGCCGCAATCCGGTGATCGACGGTTTCGGGCTGATCGCTTTCGCATCGCTGACGCCGATGATTTTCGTCCAGCTCTACGGACTGGTCGAGTACGCCGTCGGCGGGGAAGAGGTCGTCAGGGCGATGGCGATGAGCGTGGCGGCGGAGGTTGAACACAGCCGGACTGTGGGTCAGCATGCGATGGCGTTGCTGTTGGAGCTGGCGGATGTCGTCCGCGATGTCACGCCGATTCTCGTCGTGATCTTCTTTTTCCAGTATGTGATTATCAAAAAAGCGGTGCCGCATCTGCCGCGGATCGCACTGGGGATCGTTCTGGTCATCCTGGGACTGTATGCGTTTATCGTCGGTCTGGAGATGGGACTGTTCCCGATCGGGGAGACGATGGCGCTGCAGCTGACGGAACGCGACAATCGTCTGCTGATCTATCTGTTCGCGTTTTTGATCGGTTTCTCGACGACGATGGCGGAGCCGGCCCTGCTGGCGATCGCGCATAAGGTGCAGGAGATCTCGGCGGGCAAAATCGACCAGCTGGTACTGCGTATCGCGGTTGCGACAGGGGTTGCCGTCGGCATCGCACTCGGAGCGTACCGGATCGTCGCCGGGGATCCTATCCACTACTATATCATCGCCGGTTATATCGTCGTCATTGTCCAGACCTATTTCGCTCCGCGCTATATCGTTCCTATCGCCTACGACAGCGGCGGGGTGACGACTTCGACGGTGACGGTGCCGCTGGTAGCGGCCCTGGGGCTGGGTCTGGCGACGAATATCGAGGGGCGCAGCCCCCTGATCGACGGTTTCGGCCTGATCGCGTTCGCGTCGCTGTTTCCCATGATCACGGTGATGGGATACGGTATCGTCACCGAATGGAGTATCAAAAAACCGAAAAAGGAGCATGTATGACATTTTCATTACTGATAGCCGTCGTCGAGAATTCACTCGAAGACAGCGCGATCGACGTGGCGAAGGCCAACGGTGCGGGCGGGGTGACGATCCTGCAAGGCAAGGGAATCGGTCTGAACGAGAAGAAGACTTTTTTCGGCCTGACATACGAGCGCTCGGAGAGCGTGCTGCTGTTCGTGCTGGAAAAACGGGTCTCGGTCCGTGTGATGAAAGCGCTCAAGCGGGAGCTGAAGCTCGAAACGGAGAACAAGGGGATCGTCATGTCCGTGCCGATCGAACATCTCGCCGGCATAGCGAACAAGCAGATCGAAGCGTTCGCCGACCGTGTGAAGGAGGAACTGTAGCCGTGAAACTCATTACCGTCAGAGACATTATGACACCGCTGGAAAGGGTTGCGGTCATTTCGCCGTATGCGCCGGTACGCGAGCTGATCAACCGGATGGAACGCGAGAACGTCCGTTCGATCATCGTCGACCGTACGAGCGATCATGACGCCTACGGCATCGTCACCTATACGAATATCCTCGAGGCGATTTACAGCAACGAGGGTGATATGGACCTGCTCAACGTCTACGATATCGCGACCAAGCCGATGGTGCAGATCGTTCCCGATCTCGATATCCGATACGCGGCGCAGCTGATGATCAATCAGAAGATCAAGCACCTTTCGGTCACGTGGGAAGGGAAGCTGACCGGCGTGATCAGCATGACCGATATCGCGAGGGTACTGATGGAAGAAGCACGCAGCGAGGTGTGAGGGCGCCGGCACTCGTTCATAACAGGTGCTTTCGGATCCAGTATGACAGCACATACAGTCCCCACACGTGCTGTTTGAAGCGTCCCCGTTTCGCAAGATCGAGATACTTCCGTAGTTCTTCGGCTCTGAAAAGTCCTGTTTTTTCATTGACCTTTCCGATGAGCTCAAGACGGCCCGAGGCGGCGAGATACTCCATATAGGGGTTGGAGAAGCCTTTCTTTTTCCGGGCAATGACCGCCGGGGGCAGCATATCCGCCGCGACGGTTTTGAGCAGGCTTTTGGTGATGCCTTCTTCGTATCGCAGCTTCGGGGCGATGCCGAAGACGGTTTCGGCGAGACGGTGGTCGAGAAAGGGCGTGCGCGACTCGATGCTGTGCGCCATGGAGACGCGGTCGAGCTTGGCGAGAAAGTGTTCGGCCTGAAACTGCATGAGGTCGATATAGCTGTACCAGATACCGGGGTCGGTATGGCCGCTTCGTTCGTACCGCTGCCGCCACGGCTGCAGGTATTTCAGGCTTTCGTCGTCGCGCACGTTGCGGCGCAGCAGGGCATTTTTCTGCAAGTCGGTGAACTTTTCGCCCGAGGTGCGAAAAAGCAGGCTGCCGTCGAAGATCCGTTTGTACCATTCCCACTCCCGGTGCATCGAAAAATGCGAATGAAAATATTTTTTGAGCCAGTTTTTATGCTGCAGCGCGGCGGCCTTTTCGATATCGAGGTATTCGAAATACTGCCGGTAGCCCAAAAAAAGTTCGTCGCTTCCCTCGCCGCTGAGCACGACTCGGTAGCCTTTTTTCCCGATCGCTTTGAACAGCAGATACAGCGGGATTGCCGCCGGGTCGTTGAGCGGTTCGTCGAGGGTGTCGAAAACGGCGTCGGAGGCTTCGATAAAGTCGTGCCGTGTGATTTCGACCGCAGAGTTTCGCACGCCGACCGCTTCGGCCGTTAGTGCCGCGTTAGCACGTTCGTCGTAGCGCGGATATTCGGCGTATCCGAGTGTGAACGTCTCGAGATCACGGCCGTTTTGTTTGGTGAGCGCGGCGATCACCGCGCTGTCGATACCGCCGGAAAGCAGGGCCGCCACGGGGACATCGGCATGCAGGCGCATCGTGACGGCCTCACGCAGGTTTTCCGTGATGGCAGTCACGGCAGCATCCTTGGTCGTGTAACGGTTTTTCGGGCTTTCGATCAGGGAATAGTAACGGTATGTTTTTATCTGTTTGCCGTCGAAATGTATATAGGCTCCCGGTTCGAGCTTTCGGATCCCCTCGAAAAAGGTCAGGGGCGCGACCGGTGCCAGAAAAGAGAGGTAGCTCAGCATCGCGTCGTCGTTCATCCGGATCGAGCGCAGCAGGGGCGTCAGTGCTTTGATCTCCGATGCAAAGGCGAAACGGCGGGTGTCATGCAGGTAGAAAAGCGGCTTTTTCCCGAGCCGGTCGCGGAAGAGATAAAGCTCGTCTCCGTCCATAACCGCAATGGCGAACATCCCGACGAGGTGATCGACGAACCGCACGCCCCAGCGCAGATAGGCCGCGAGGAGTACTTCGGTGTCGGAATCCGTCCGAAAGGCAAAGTCGAGCTGTTCGCGCAGCTTCCGGAAGTTGTAGATCTCGCCGTTGAAGCTTAACAAAATCCTGCCGTGGCGCATCGGCTGTGCGGCCCGGACTTCAGGGTCGACGATGCCGAGCCGGTTGTGGGCGAAAAATAGGCCGGGCGATTCGACAATGCCGCAGGCATCCGGCCCCCGGTGCCGCAGCCGTGCCAGCGCGCTTCGCGCCCGGGAGGGCTCGTATTCGCCCAGGATGCCGAAAACAGCACACATTACGGCTGTCCGTCTGAAGGAGATAGGGGGATCGCATCGTAAAACATAAAAGGTATTTTACCCGGATTTACCCTCACTGTGATATGATTCAAAAATTGAATTCATGAGGTGAATGATAGAATGCAGGGCTTGAAGCAGGAAACCGATCTTTACGTGCTGCGAAAAATCGAATCGGTCGGGGATCAGAAGTCCCTGGCCGAAGAGCTTGGATTCAGCGTCGGCAAAGTCAATTATATCGTCAGGGCGCTGATGGAAAAAGGGTATGTCAAAGCCGAACGGTTCGCCAGGAGCGGCAATAAAAGAGGCTACCGCTACCTGCTGACACGCGAGGGTATCGCCGAGAAGATCCGGCTGACCCGGATCTACGTCGATATCAAGCGCCGTGAATACGAAGAACTTCAAAACGAACTGGAGAAAGCATGAACCAAGACAAGATCGCCGTTATCGGTCTCGGATACGTCGGGCTGCCCCTGGCGGCGGCGTTCGCCGAAAAATATCCGGTGGTCGGATTCGATATCAACGAAGCGCGGATCCGTGAACTGAACGAAGGATATGACCGGACGATGGAACTCGACGGGGCGCAGTTGGCCGCGGTGAAAGAGACGATCGTCTACAGCAGCGATGTCGCTGATATCGCTGATTGCAATATCTATATCGTGACGGTTCCCACGCCGATTGACGGGAACAACCGTCCCGACCTCACGCCGCTGGTGAAGTCGTCCGAGACGGTGGGATCGGTGTTGAAAAAAGGCGATATCGTCATCTATGAGTCGACCGTCTATCCCGGGGTCACGGAGGAGGTCTGCGTGCCGGTGCTGGAAAAGACGAGCGGTCTCACGTTCAACGCGGACTTTTTCGCCGGCTACAGTCCCGAACGGATCAATCCCGGCGACAAAGAACATACGGTCAAGAAAATCCTCAAAGTGACGTCCGGATCGACGCCGGAGGTCGCGCAGCGCGTCGACGCACTGTACGGCAGCATTATCGAAGCGGGAACGCACCTGGCCTCTTCCATCAAGGTCGCCGAAGCGTCCAAGGTCATCGAAAACACCCAGCGTGATGTCAATATCGCCTTGATCAACGAGCTTGCCCTGATTTTCGAAACGATGGGTATCGATACCAATGAGGTGATCGAGGCGGCGGCGACGAAATGGAATTTCATCAAGCTCAGACCGGGCCTCGTCGGCGGCCACTGTATCGGGGTCGACCCTTATTACCTGACGTTTAAAGCCGAAGAACTCGGATATACGCCGAATCTGATCCTGGGCGCGCGCCAGATTAACAACGGCATGAGCCGCCACATCGCCGAGCAGACGATCAAGCAGATCATCCGGCACGACAAAAAGGTCAAAGGGGCGAAGGTATTGATCCTCGGCGTGACGTTCAAGGAGAACTGCCCCGACACACGGAATACGAAAGTGATCGATATCATCCACGAGCTGCGCGATTACGGTACACAGGTCGATGCGTACGATCCGTGGGTGGATAGCGAGATCGAACGCAAGAGTTTTCCCTATCCGCTGCTGCGGCACGACCCGTTCGAGGGCGAAACGCGCTACGATGCTGTGATCGTCGCGGTGGCGCACGAGCAGTTCAATACGCTTTCGCGCACGGATTATGAACGTATCAGTACCGATCCGGCGGTTCTGATGGATATCAAAGGGATTGTGGACAATCCGACATGGAGACTGTGAATGAAAAAGAATTTTGCCCTGATCGGTGCGGCGGGCTATATCGCACCGCGCCATATGAAAGCGATCAAGGAGACCGGCAACGACCTCGTCGCCGCACTTGACCGCTGCGACAGTGTCGGTATCATCGACAGCTATTTTCCCCAAGCGCACTTTTTTACCGAGTTCGAACGTTTTGACCGTTTCGTCGACAAGTGGCACCGGGAGCACGACAAACGTATTGAATACGTATCCATCGCTTCGCCGAACTACCTGCATGACGCGCATATCCGTTTCGCGCTCAAAAACGGGGCGGACGCGATTTGCGAAAAACCGCTGGTGCTCAACCCCCACAATATCGACCAGCTTAAAATCATCGAGGAGGAGACCGGCAAAAAGGTCTTCAATATCCTGCAGCTGCGCCTGCATCCCTCGATCATCGCGCTGCGGGAGAAAGTCCGGCGCGAACTGGAGCAGGATCCGGGGAAGAGATACGAAATCGACCTGACCTATCTGACCTCCAGGGGAAAGTGGTACTTTATCAGCTGGAAAGGCGATGAAAGCAAAAGCGGCGGGATCGCCAGCAACATCGGCGTGCACTTTTACGATATGCTGACGTGGATTTTCGGGGAAGTAGAAGAGAATACCGTCAATCTGAAAACCCCTTATGCCAATGCCGGTACCCTGAAGCTCAAACATGCGGATGTCCGCTGGTTCCTCTCCGTTGTCTACGACTATATCCCCGATGAGATCAAGGCGCAGGGACAGCGCACGTACCGCTCCATCACCGTCGACGGCGAAGAGATCGAGTTCAGCGGCGGCTTTACGGATCTGCATACCCGCTCTTACGAAGAGATTCTCAAAGGCAACGGTTTCGGACTGGAAGAGGCGTACGGCTCGATCCAGACCGTTTCGGCGATCCGAAACCTCGAACCGGTCGGTCTCAAAGGCGAGTATCATCCGTTTTGCAAGAAGGTGCAAGGCTGATGGAAGAACCGAGACGTTTGACGCCCGAGGAGTGGAAAGAACGCAAAAAGCGGCTTTTCGGAAAAAAAACGGCGGACTTGAAAGTACCGCAGGAAAAGAAACCGGATTTTTTCGTTCATGCTTCGTCATACATCGATGAGGATGTCGTGATCGGAAACGGGACCAAAATCTGGCACTTTTCCCACGTGCTTTCGCATACGCGTATCGGCGAAAACTGCTCGTTCGGGCAAAACTGCGTCATCGGGCCGAGAGTGAAGGTCGGAAGCGGTGTCAAGGTGCAGAACAACGTCAGCATCTACGAAGGGGTCGAGATCGAGGACGACGTTTTCCTCGGTCCGTCGATGGTCTTTACCAATGTCGTCAACCCGCGCGCGTTCATTCAGAGGAAAGAGGAATTCAAAAAAACGTTGTTGAAAAAAGGCTGCAGTATCGGTGCCAACGCCACGATCGTTTGCGGGGTGACGATCGGCCGTTACGCACTTATCGGCGCGGGAGCGGTCGTGACGAAAGATGTGCCCGATTTCGCATTGATGGCCGGGGTGCCGGCGAAGCGGATCGGATGGGTGAGCAGAGCGGGGAACCGGCTTGTCTTCGATGCAAGCGGCGAAGCGGTGGATAACTTCGATGGGAGCAGATACCGCCTTGCCGGTGCAGGTGTGGCAGAAATCGTATGATCGGAAGACTGCGTCCGAAAGGGGAGTTTGCCGGAAATATTTTGGTTCTGATGACGGGAAGCACGCTCGCGCAGGCGATTCCCATTGCTGTGAGCCCTATTTTGACGCGGCTGTATACGCCTGAGGAGTTCGGGATATTCGCCTTGTATATCAGTCTGGCTTCTTTTATTGCACTCGGGGCGACGGGCAGGTACGAACTGGCCGTTATGCTGCCGAAAAAAGATTCCGACGCCCTTCATATCGCTTTTCTTTCCGTTGGGATCACGGCGGCGGTCAGTCTGCTTTCGCTCCTGCTTGTTGCCGTTTTCAACCGGCCGATCGTCCGTCTTTTGGGGAATCCGGAATTGTCGGGATGGCTGTACCTTCTGCCTCTGTCCGTTTTCCTGACCGGAATCTACCAGACGGCGAACTATCTGAACAATCGTCAAAAACGGTATAAAGTTCTGGCGAAAAACCGTGTGTTGAGAAGTGCGGCGACCGCGACGTCGAACATCGGCTTCGGTATGGCCGGCATCGGCGGCGGACTGATTCTCGGCAACATCGTCGGGCAGGCGGCGGCGACATGGTTTTTGGGGAGCAATGTCCGCAAGACGTTTCGAAACCGTATCGGCGGGATCGATCGTCTGAAAGCTGTTGCTCTGGCGAAACGGTACCGGAAGTTCCCCTGGCTGAACCTGCCCAACGCGATGATAGACGGTTTTCGTCAGGTGGGAATCAACACCCTTGTCGCGCAATACTATCTGACGGCGATGCTCGGACAGTTCTCTTTTGCCCTGAAAATGGTGCAGATACCTTCTAGCCTTATCGGAGGTTCCCTGTCGCAGGTGTTTTACGAGAAAGTCTCGAAAACATCCCGCGGCGAACTGTATGTACTCGTGAAGAGATTTTTTTGGCGTTCGGCGGCGGTCTCGCTGCCGATGTACATTCTGATCGCTCTTTTCGCCGAGGATGTTTTCGGATTCGTTTTCGGTCCGATATGGAGTGTCGCGGGGACGATGGCCTCGGTAATGACGCCGTGGCTGTTTTTGAATTTCCTCACCTCTCCGCTTTCGATGGTCTTTGTCGCGATCAGCCGCCAGGAAGTGCTGCTGGTGTTCTCCGTACTGAATATGGTCGTGCCGATAGGCCTTCTCGCGGGGTTTCACACTCTGGATTTTCCGGACCTGCTCAAACTGCTTGTTGCCGCGATGGTGCTGCTGCGGGTCGTTTTTATTGCCGTGTTGTTCTCGATGCTGTACCGGCAAAGAGCTGCCGTTCGGACGCTGCAGGAGTGATGCGATGACAAAGCGTTTGTTTGTGGTTACGTCGGCATTTCCCTACGGGAAAGGGGAGCAGTTTCTTGAAACGGAAATGCAATATTACCCTGAAGGGACGGAGGTGACCCTGTTGCCCAGGATCGCCGCGGGCAGGCAGAGGGCGCTGCCGCCGTCGGTGAGAGTGGACCGTTTCCTGGCGGAGAACGCTTTTGTGAAAAACCGGTGGCTGTACGTGGCGGATGCGCTGCGTGACGGGCTGTTTTACAAAGAACTGTTTTCCGAACACGGATGGAGCGCGGGAAAACTGAAAATCTTTTTGTCGGCTATCTACCAGTACCGGATGTATCCCGGGCTTTTCGATCGCTATCTGCGTCAGTTGCCGAGTCCTGAAAATGCGGTCTTTTATACCTATTGGCACAATGTAGCCGCCTATGCACTGCAGACGCTCAAAGCACGATACGGGTTCACGCTTGTCAGCCGTATTCACAGGGGTGATCTGTACCGGTCGGAACGTCCTTTCGGATATATGCCGCTGAAGTCGCATTTCACGAAAAACCTTGATGCGCTGTATATCATAACACCCCGTGCGAAAGCGTATCTGAAGCGCACGTACGGTTTCGACGAAAGCCGGTTGCATCTGGCGCGCCTCGGGGTACGGCGGCGCGGGATCGAGACACCGGCGACCGGGCCGAAGCGCCTGCATGTCGTTTCATGTTCATTTCTTTCGGATGTCAAGCGGGTCGACTGCATTATCGACGCATTGGCGATCGCGGCAAAAAAACAGCCTGCAATCGATGTGAAATGGACCCATTTGGGGGACGGACCGCTGCGCGAAGCGCTCGAAGCGCAGGCGGTACGGGTACTGGCACCTTTGGAAAATGTCTCCTGGCGCTTTGCGGGCAGCCTTTCGAACGATGAAGTATTCGCGTTTTACCGCGACAATGAAGCGGATCTGTTTCTCAATACCAGCCGCTCCGAAGGGGTGCCGGTTTCGATGATGGAGGCGATGAGCTGCCGGATCCCGGTGGCAGGGCCGGATGTCGGTGGAATTACCGATATGATCGAAGACGGGATCAGCGGAAGAGTGCTGCCGGAAGTTCCTGCGGCGGAAACGGTCGCATCGGTGCTTTCGGAGACGGCGTTTTTCAAGCGGCCGGAGGTACGGGAAGCGTCGTACCGGATCTTTTTGCGGCGATATGCTGCCGCGGCCAACTCCCCGGCGTTTG
>JALWNV010000234.1 GCA_027083665.1 Helicobacteraceae bacterium | reverse complement strand
AAAAGCAGGCGATCACCGTTAAGAAAAAAAAATAACGATCGGCTTCTTTGCAATCTGAATAAAAAAATATAATAAAAACCTTTTACCCTTCCTCATCGATACAATGGCATAATGGTCCTAGAGAACACTCGAAAGGTCATGTCATGAAAATACCGCTTATCCTGTTGGCATTTATCTCTGTAATGCTCTTTGCCGATGACGGATACAAGGTCTATAAAAGACATTGCTCTTCGTGCCACATGGTGGCACTGCCGTACCATGAACCCGATCGTACCGCAGCAAAAAAAAAGATGAAAGCGCCGACCATGCGTATGGTCGCCATGCGGCTGAAGACCATGATCAATATCCAAAACGAAGACGAGGATATTCAGCAAAAGGTCATGAAAGCGTTCATCAAAGAGTACATCGTCGAACCGGACGAAGACTATGCCATCTGCATGCAGCAGATGATCGAACGTTTCGGCATCATGCCGCCGATGGAAGGTCTGACGCACGACGAAAAAGAGGCCGTCGCACAGTGGCTGTGGGAACAGTACTGAGTCAGACGACGATCAGACGGTTGGGAAAATAGTTGCCGTGCGATTCCGCCGAAGCACAATGCTCCTGCAAAACCTCGCCGATCTTCGAAATCGTTTCCGGCACACTCTCTTCGAGTTTTCCGCCCGTGATCCCGCCGATCATGCCGTCGATGACCTTTTGCCATTCGCGGTCTCCGACGGGAACTTTCGCATTGGTCAGAATCTGTACGTAGCGTTCGTCAAAACTGATAAAAAACAAAACAGCCGGCGGAGCATCCGCCGCGTTGAGTCCCAGTGAAACGAACTGTGTACGGGCCATCTGTTCGGCGCGACGCCGGCGTACCCGCCGCGGAATAATATGCGGCAGTACAGCATCGAGCCTCAACACAAGCGCAAAAATAAAAAAGAGCACGGCCTGAAGCGCCGCATATATCAGCAGATCTATCCCCTGCAAAAGCGGCAGCACGAACGCCGGCAGCAGCAGAGCCGCCAATGCCGCCCACAGCAGGGGAATATAGAGATAATCGTCACTGCGCCGGGCAAAAACCGTCACCAGTTCGCAGTCGCTTCTTTGCTCGACATCACTGATCCTGTCTGCGATCTCGCCAAGTATCTTTTCGGAAAAAAACTTCATTACCAACTCCCTGAGGCGCCGCCGCCTCCAAAACTTCCTCCGCCGCCGCTAAAGCCGCCGCCAAAACCGCCGCTTCCCGAACCGCCGGACCAGCCGCCGGAGCCGCCGAAACTTTTTCCGAAATAGGCAAACAGACCGGCGGCAAGGGCAACAACGATGGAGACGAAGAGCATCCCCGACGCTCCGTAGACGACAAGACCGAGAATCAATCCCGCTCCGGTGCTGACCCAGATGTTTTTGTACGACGGAATAAAAGAGTGTACGATGATGCCTAAATTATATACCTGGGAAATCACGGCCGGAAGGTCGTCTTCGTCCGAACCGGTCTTGTCCGCCCGGCCGATCTCGGCATCGGGTGAGTGCAAAACACGGATAATCGCTTCAGCACCGCTTTCGATGCCGCCCGCCAAATCTCCGCGTTTGAAAAAAGGAACGATCACGTTCCGGATAATCTGATCGCTTTTCGCATCTGTCAGAACGCCTTCGAGACCGTACCCCACTTCGATACGGACCTTGCGCTCTTTGGGAGCGACAATCAGAAGGACGCCGTTGTCTTTGCCCCTCTGCCCGATCCCCCAGTGCCGCCCGAGCTGATAACCGTAATCGGCAATATCGTAACCCTGCAGGCTTTTGAGTGTCACGACGACCAGCTGGTCGGTCGTGTTGTTTTCGAGCGTCTCGAGCTGCGCCGAGAGCCGCTGAACCTGTTCCGGCGAAAGGATACCGGCTTCATCGACGACCCTCCCCGTCAACGGCGGAAAGGTGATCGCCGCCGCCAGAACGAGCGCCGGCAGTAAAAGTGCCGCAAGCCGTTTCATCGGTTAAAACGCCACCTCGGGCGTTTTCGTCTCGGCTTCGCTGATACTGAATGTCGGTTTCGGCGTCAGCTCAGGATCGGTAACCGAGAGAAAGAGACTCGCGGGGAAACGCCGCAGCATCGTGTTGTAACGCCGCACCGTGTCGATATAGTCGCGGCGGGCGACGGCGATCCGGTTCTCCGTCCCTTCCAGCTGCGACTGCAACGACAGAAAATTCTGATTCGCCTTGAGATCGGGATAACGCTCGACAACGAGCATCAATCGCGACAGGGCACTTGAAAGCTCGCCCTGGCTCTTTTCGAATGCCGCGAACGCTTTGGGATCGTTGAGCATCTGCGGACTCAACTGCATCTGCCCCACTTTGGCCCGCGCTTCCGTGACCTGGGTAAGCACCTCTTTTTCATGGGTCGCATACCCTTTGACCGTCTGGACAAGATTAGGAATAAGATCCGACCGCCGTTTGTACTGATTGAGCACCTGCGACCATGCCGCACCCACCTTTTCATCCATCGCCACCGCCGTATTGTGGTAGCTGACCGCCATCAGGCCGAGTACCACCGCAAACACGGCGATCGCGAGTCCGATAATCATACCTTTTGAACGCATTGCTATCCTTTCGAAAATAATGTCGGGCTTTGTATAAAAGGCATCCCTTCCCCCGGCCGCTTGCAACATTCCATTTTCTATCCTTTAATTAAATATATTTTTTATCTGAGAAAAACATTCTCTCATCAAACTCAGGCCAAACAATCTCAGGCTCTATTCTATGATTTTTTCCATTCTTAAAATACTGTCTCCAAATATCTCCACTTTCTTCTCCCTCGCCTTCAACAGTAAATAGGATATTTGGATATAGCTTAGAGATATTAATCATATCATCTTCACAATCATACCACTTACCTTCTAATTTTCCGTCATAAAAATAATAATCTGTAATTTCTGTAAACTGATATTCAAAGTCATCTGGCAAAACTTTATCTGCTGTTATAGTATAATTTGTATAAT
>JALWNV010000233.1 GCA_027083665.1 Helicobacteraceae bacterium | reverse complement strand
CGTCAGCACTATCTCGGCCGCCGTCCGCCGAAAGTCATGGGCTCTGCCGAAGGGGTCGCCGCCTTTGTCGAACGTGAAAAAGGGGCGGTGGGATATGTGCCGACGGAAACGGCGGAAGAATACAATGTGACGATCGTATATGAAAATCCGGAGATACGGCCGTGAAGTGGTTTCGGCGGCATATCAGACTCAAATTGCTGGGCATTTTTTTTCTGACGGGTTTTGTTCCGTTTCTCGTCATTTTGATTTACAGCGAGGCCTACGGCGAAAAGCGGATGCGCGAAAGCGTCGTGCAGGTACAGCGGGCACAGATGGCGCAGATACGCAGCAATATCCGCATGCACCTGTCGCAGCTGCAGCGCGATTTGGGCTTCCTTGCGGAGGTCGGAGTGATGGACGACCTGCTTATCGGCGATCTTGACCGCCGTGTCGATCTGCTGCTGCACAGTTATATCGGCCATCTCGATCTTAATGTGTCGATGCTGGCTATCGGTAACGATGAAACCGTCGCGGCGGCGCCGTCTGATATTCCTGTCGGCAGCGTTTACCCGGATATGCCGCTGCTCAAATCGGCCATCGGCGGTGCAAGGCAGTTTGCTTTGACGGGAAACAGGCTGCTGCTGTACGCTCCTGTCCATGCGAGTTACAGCATGGAACGGGTGATCGGCTACCTGGTGATGGAATACCGGCTTTCGAATCTGTCGAAATTCATGGTTTCGGACCAAAGCATCCGTTCGGCATTGGTCTGCGGTACCGACGGCCGGCAGATCGGCAGCCGGGTCGAGCGGATAGGTCTTGCCGGGCGTTCGGGTATTCGGAAAAGCGGTCGGGAACTGGTGCTGTATGAGACACTCGATGATATTTTGCCGGGCTGGTATCTCGTTTATCAGCTGGATAAGACGGATGCCTTTTCGTTCCTGTCGCAGCTGCAGCGCTATCTTGTGATGATTTTGCTGGGCGGTCTGGTCGTTATCGCTCTTTTTTCCTACTGGATTTCCCGCCGGATCGTCGCGCCGCTGGTCGCACTGGAAAAAAGTGCCGGGCATATGGCCTGTTCGGTACATGACGCTGTCGAGATTCCGGTGTATTCCGAAGATGAGATCGGGCGGCTTGCCGGATCGTTCAACTTCTTGCTCAAAGAGATACGCGGTGCGTTTGATGCACTCGAGACCCAGAACCGGCTGCGTACACGGCGGCTGACACAGATGATCCGCCTGTTCGACAGGCTGCTCAGAACACGAACGGAGAGCGAATGTATCCGTGTCGCGGTCGAAGAGATGGCAAAAGTACTGCCGGGACAGAAGGTTGATTTCAGAAAAGAAGAAACGGACACTGCGATGCCGGCACTGTATGTCCATGATTTCGAACACGACACCCTGCGCTACTACGGCTCGCTTGTCCTGCCGGAAGCGACCATGCATTCGGACGCGGCCGAGTTTTACCGCTCGGCGGCAAGGATGATCGCGTCACGGATCGACCAGATTCGTGCCTTTGAGCGGCTCCGGCGCGATTCGGAGGCGAAAACGTCGTTTATTTCCTACCTGTCGCATGACCTGCGTACGCCGCTGCACGCGATCATGACGCAGACGCAATATCTGATCGGTTATGAAACGCTCAGTGCAGCGCAATGCGAAAAGATAGGAAAGATAGAAAATTCGGCGGCACATCTGCTGGGGATGATCAACGATCTGCTCGATATGGCAAAACTCGAAGCCGGCAAGTTCGACACCCGGCTCGAAACCGTACCGGTTAAAGAGGCCGGAGCAATCGTCGAAGAAGTGATTGCATTGTTTGAACCGCTCGCGCAGCAGAAGTCGCTTCAGTTTGAATGCAGTGACGATCTGCCGGCGGAGAGTATCGTCGTCGACAGAAGGTTGCTGCGGCAGATCGCGGCCAACCTGCTTTCGAATGCGTTGAAATTTACCGACAGTGGCGCGATCGTCTGTTGTTTCGGACGTAGCGGCGGTACGGTCGTGCTTTCGATCTGCGATACCGGCAGAGGGATCGATCCGCAGCGGCTTTCAAAGGTATTCGATCTTTTCGAGCAGTCTGCCGCAGCGACGGAAGGTGGAGAGCGCGGCAGCGGCCTCGGCCTGACGCTAAGCCGGGAATTTGCACGGCTTTTCGGTGCCGAACTTGTGCTTGAAAGCGAAGGGGAAGGCAGGGGAACGTGCGCCCGCCTATTCTTTACGACGCTTTGACGGTGTAGCCGACGCCGCGGACAGTACGGATCAGTTCGGGACGGTCGAGTTTTTTCCGCAGATTCCGGATATGCACATCGATGAGGTTACTGACGGTGATGCGGTCGAAATCCTTGCAGATGTGTTCGTTGAGCTGGAAGCGTGTCAGTACGATGTTCTGGTGCTGAAACAGCAGTGTCAGGATGTCGAACTCGGCCGTGCTCAAAGCACACGGCGTTCCGCCGACGGTGACTTCACGGCCGACAATATCGAGCGTAACGTCACCGAGCGTGATTTTTGAGCTTTTTACCGGGGCGTCGCGGCGTAGCAGCGCGCGGATGCGTGCGAGAAGCTCCAGGCTGGAGTGGGGCTTGCACAGGTAGTCGTCCGCACCGGCATTGAGGGCATGGACCCGGTCTTCGACGCTGGTATTGGCCGAAAGAACGAGGACGGGGATCGCTATGTTCTGCCGGCGCCACTCCTGCATCATCGAAATCCCGTCACCGTCGGGCAGGTTCCAGTCAAGCAGGATCAGATCGAAATCCTGCTGCTGCATCTTGTATTGTGCCTCGCGGCGTGTGGCAACTACCGTACTGCGATAGTGCTCCTGCTGCAGGGTTTGGCGAAGCTGCTGCGCTACGGTGTGTTCGTCTTCGATAATCAAAATTTCCATGACGCTCTCCTTGTTCAAAATTATACAGCGTAAACAGATGTCTTCATCAAATCTTCATGTTTGCGTCTCACAATACGGAAAACGGAGAGTCCGAACAGGCTTCCGCATAAGGAGATGATGATGAAATATCCATGGAAAAAGATGGTGGGACTTGCGGGTTCCGCAGTTTGGCTGCTCAGCGGATGCGGCGGCGGTGCATCTTCCGTCGGCGACAGCGATTCGCATATCGGCTATTTGGTCGATTCGGCGATCGAAGGTGTCGATTTCAACGGCTCGATGGGGTCATACGGAGTGACGGATGCAACAGGTACTTTTCATTTCAAAACGGGTGAAAAAATAAGATTTTCTCTTGGAGAACACTCTCTGGGAGAGGTGCCGCTTGCGGGTCACGGTGACGGTGTTGTCGTGACACCGGTGGATCTGGTCCGGAAAAAAGTGGATACGGTGCAGCCTGCGGATCTGAACGACCCCCGCGTCGTGGCAATGCTGCAGATGCTGCAAACCGCGGATGCCAATCAGAATCCTGCTGACGGTATCACGATCTCGGAAGTATCCAAGGCAGCACTCGGTGAAGTGCCGCAGACAGCCGGAGAAGATGAGATTGCCAAGGTGCTGCAGCGTCCGGTCGTCTCCGCCGAAGATGCTAAAACACATTTTGAGAAGACGCTCAAGGAATTGGGCAAGACGGCAGGAAAGGGTGAAAGTGATATGACGGATGCAGAATCCTCCGAGACAGGAGACGGTGCAGGTGATGCCGCTTCTTCAGCACTTTCAGATTCGGATGCGTCATCAGAGGATCACGGAGACGGTCCCGGTGTGAATGATGGCGGCAGTGATGAAGACAATCATGAAACATTTTCTGATGGAGACGGAATGTATGACAATGTTTCTTCGACTGCTTCAACTTCAGAGGAGAATGGTGATGAGCATAAGAGTGACGAAGAAGAGAATGACGATGACCACAATGGGGATGTTCCGGACAACTCATCGGAACAATCGCAAAGCAGCAGTGGTTCTTCCGGTACGGGCGGCGGAACCACGCCGCCGGTTTCCGGCGGATCGGGAAGCTATACGCTCCTCGCCTGGAACGACCTGGGGATGCACTGCATGGACGGCAGGGACTTTTCGGTC
Source organism: Helicobacteraceae bacterium (assembly GCA_027083665.1). Lineage (GTDB taxonomy): Bacteria > Campylobacterota > Campylobacteria > Campylobacterales > Sulfurimonadaceae > Thiomicrolovo. The sequence continues at coordinate 8,380 of JALWNV010000233.1, read as the reverse complement.
TTCTCCATCCTGCCGCCGTACAACACCCTCAACGCCCAGCTGATCAAAAAAGCGGGAACATCGAACAAACACGTTACCTCCGGTGTGACGATCACCTACACGGCGGCGCCGTCACTTGCGGGCAAATACAACACGACCAGCCTGCAAGACAACAGTAACAACCCGAAAACGAATTTCTGGGATTACGTCGGCAGTCTTTTCAACGCCAACCCCGCTCCCGATACGGGCCTGACCGGCAGCCACGTCCCCGACCGCGGCACGCATGCGCTGCAGTATAACGCCACGCACCGCTGGTGGGAAGCGACCGGTATCCCGCTGACGCCGTACAACGACGACGGCAGCAAGAACTACTACCCCATGGTCAACGTCACGGCCAAAGACGCCTCAGGCAACGTGCTGGCGACGACCAAAGTGGTGCTGCCCGTCAGCGACGAGATGGACTGCCGCGCCTGCCACGGCTCGACCAGCGGCTATGCCGATGCCCGGCCTTCGGCGGGATGGGAGAACGATCCCGATGCGGAAAAAGATTTCAAATACAATATCCTGCGGCTGCACGACCAGAAGTTTCCTACAGCGGTGTCGGATAACCTGAGTGCTCTGAAAAGTGCCGGCTACAACGGCTATGACAGTGCCGGGCTCTATGCGAGCGCCAAAGCGGGCAACCCGGTGCTCTGTGCGACCTGCCACGCCAGCAACGCGCTGCCGGGGACAGGCATCGCCGGCATCAAGCCGCTGACGGAATCGCTGCACAGCCTGCACGCCAATGTCACCGACCCGACCAACGGCAAGACGCTGGCGAGTTCTGCCAACCGCAGCGCCTGCTACCGCTGCCACCCGGGCGCGACGACCAAATGTCTGCGCGGGGCAATGGGCAAACAGAGCAATATCCAGTGCCAGAGCTGTCACGGTTCCATGAAAGCTGTCGGAGCCCATGGCAGAAAAGGGTGGCTCGATGAGCCCAACTGCCAGGCCTGCCATCAAAATGGAAAACGCTATACGACGGCGGTGACGAACAGCGCTACGGGAACGCTGCGCTCTGCGCTCGACACTCGTTTCGCCACGAAAGCGAATACGCCGATGGCAGGGGTCAGCCTCTACCGCTTCAGTACGGGCCATGGCAAGATGCAGTGCTCGGCCTGCCACGGATCGACCCACGCGATCTTTCCGAGCAGCCACAGTGAAGATAACCTCCAGAGTATCGCCGTGCAGGGCCATGCCGGCACGATTGCCGAATGTACGGCGTGTCACGATACAGTGCCGCGTACGTCGAGTGGAGGACCGCACGGAATGCACAGTGTGGGACAGTACTGGGTCGGTGCACATGAGGATGTTGCCGAACGAAACAGTGCCCAGTGCAAGAGCTGCCACGGCGCGGATTATCGCGGCAGCGATCTGTCGAAAACCTTTTCGGCACGGACCTTCAGCACTGAATGGGGGACGAAGCGGTTCAGCGCCGGTCATGCGGTCAGCTGCTACGATTGCCACAACGGCCCCGGCGGCGACTAATATCCCTTCTATCGCCGGCAGTGTTCCTGCCGGATACTTGCCCGGCGATTTTCTTTCGTAAATTAATAATACTTTCAGCATCTTTTAAGTAATATACGCCTCCACTTTACCGTTTTGAACACATTGCGTTGAGTATTTACACCTGCTTTAGTGTAGAAGCAGTTGCAAGTATTGGTCAGGCGCGATCGCCGGCCTGAAACGGGTAAAGATGAAACTACAAGGGCTTACAATGAAAGTTCGTTCTTCAGTCAAGAAGATGTGTGATGACTGCAAAGTCATCAAACGCAAAGGGATTGTCAGAGTGATCTGCAAGAACCCGAAACATAAACAGAGACAAGGATAAGCATGGCACGTATTGCTGGTGTGGACTTACCCAAGAAAAAGCGCGTCGAGTACGGACTGACCTATATCTACGGTATCGGTCTCCATACGTCACGCAAGATCCTCGACGCGACGGGCATCGATTACAACAAGCGCGTTTACGAGCTGACCGAAGCCGACGTCGCCGCGATCACGAAAGAGATCCGCGAGAACTATATGGTCGAAGGTGACCTTCGCAAGAAAGTCGCGATGGACATCAAAGGCCTGATGGACCTCGGTAACTACCGCGGTCTGCGTCACCGCCGCGGTCTGCCCGTCCGCGGTCAGAAAACCAAGACAAACGCGCGTACCCGCAAGGGCAAGCGCCGTACTGTCGGTGCAGCGTAAGGAGTTCGGATAGATGGCTAAAAGAAAAGTAACGCGTAAAAAAGTCGTTAAGAAAAACATCTCGCGCGGCATTGTGCATATCGCCGCGTCGTTCAACAATACGCTGGTCACCGTGACCGACGAGATGGGGAACATGATCGCATGGAGCTCCGCCGGAAGTCTCGGCTTCAAAGGCTCCAAGAAATCGACACCGTTTGCCGCCCAGGCCGCCGTCGAGGCCGCGATGGAAAAAGCGATGGTCCACGGGATCAAAGAAGTCGGTATCAAGGTGCAGGGTCCCGGTTCCGGCCGTGAAACAGCAGTCAAATCTGTCGGTGCGATCGAAGGCATCCGCGTGACGTTCATGAAAGACGTCACACCATTGCCGCACAACGGTTGTCGTGCGCCGAAACGTCGTAGAGTGTAAGGAGTCAGTCAATGGCAAGATATAGAGGTCCAGTAGAAAAGATCGAAAGAAGATTCGGTGTCAGTCTTAACCTGAAAGGCGAGCGCCGTCTCGCCGGAAAGTCCGCTCTCGACAAGCGCCCTTACGCACAGGGTCAGCACGGCCAGCGCCGCAAGAAGGTTTCCGAGTACGGTACGCAGCTCAACGAGAAGCAGAAAGCGAAGTTCATGTACGGTGTTTCCGAAAAGCAGATGCGTTCGCTCTTCGCCGAAGCGAAGCGCCGCCCGGGCAACACCGGTACGAACCTGATCACCCTGCTTGAGCAGCGTCTCGACAATGTCGTATACCGCATGGGGTTCGCCTCCACCCGCCGTTTCGCACGCCAACTCGTCAACCACGGTCATGTGCTTGTCGACGGTAAGCGTGTCGATATTCCTTCTTACCGCGTCAAACCCGGCCAGAAGATTGAGATTCGTGAAAAGAGCAAGCAGAACGTACAGGTCACCCGTGCGATCGAACTGACGAATCAGACCGGTCTGGCACCGTGGGTGGATGTTGACAGCGAAAAAGTGTTCGGCATCTTTACCCGTCTGCCCGAGCGTGAAGAAGTTGTGATTCCTGTGGAAGAACGTTTCATCGTCGAGCTTTACTCGAAATAATCACTGAACAAAAGGCGCTGTATATGAAAAAGATCAAAACATCTCCGCTTCTGCCTGAAGAATTTATCGTCGAGCAGATCAGCGAAAACGAAGCCAATATCATTGCCTATCCGTTCGAGACGGGCTATGCGGTTTCACTGGCGCACCCGCTGCGCCGCTTCCTGCTGAGCAGTTCGGTAGGATATGCGCCGATCGCGATCAAAATTGAAGGTGCCAAGCACGAGTTCGACTCGGTGCGCGGCATGCTCGAGGATATTTCGGATTTCATCATCAACCTCAAAGGAGTCCGTTTCAAACTCAAAAACGACGCCAAAGAGGCGACGATCGATTACAGTTTCGTCGGCCCGTGTGAAATCAAGGGAAGCGATTTGATCAACGACGACGTCGATGTCGTCACTCCCGACGCCTTTCTGGCGACGCTCAACGAAGACGCTGCGCTGAATTTCTCGCTGAAGATCTTTCAGGGAATCGGGTATGTTCCGAGTGAAGATATCCGCGACGAGATCGAAGAGGGGTATATTGCACTCGATGCGTTTTTCACGCCGGTTCGCAAAGCGACCTATGCGATTGAAAACGTGTTGGTCGAAGACAATCCCAATTTCGAGAAGGTGGTTCTGAATATCGTGACCGACGGTCAGATCTCTCCGCTCGATGCATTCAGAAACGCGCTCAACGTGATGCATGCACAGATGGCGGTTTTCAGCAGCGAGATCAGTGTTCAGGCTCCGACGACCATTGAGCCCGCGGAAGCATCCAAAGAGATCGAGAAGCTGACGGCCCGTATCGAAGATCTCGGTCTGAGTGCACGCAGTTTCAACTGTCTGGACCGTTCCGATATCAAATACATCGGCGAGATCGTCATGATGAGCCAGAACGATCTGAAAAACGTCAAAAATCTCGGCAAGAAGTCCTACGAAGAGATCGTCGAAAAGCTCGAAGAGGCCGGCTTCCAGGTAGGTCAGCCGCTCAGCGACGACACCATCGCCGCACTGAAAAAGAAAATAGAATCTGAATAAGGAAGTATCATGAGACATCGTCACGGATACCGCAAACTCAGCCGTACCAGCGCGCACCGCGCCGCACTGCTGAAAAACATGAGTATCGCACTGATCGAAAACGGAAAAATCGAAACGACGTTGCCCAAGGCGAAAGAGCTGCGCTCTTACGTCGAAAAGCTGATTACGACTGCCCGCAAAGGCGATGCCAACGCACACCGTGCGGTATTCGCTTCACTGCAGAGCAAGGAAGCCGTCAAGAAACTGATGAATGAAATCGCGCCCGAATACAAAGAGCGCAACGGCGGCTATACCCGCATCATCAAGACACGCACCCGCCGCGGCGACGCGGCACCGATGGCTTTCATCGAACTGGTCTAAGCGACCGCGGGAAGAGGCCTGCGCCTTGTTCCTCCTCTTTCTTCCTCTTTTTTTACATAACTCTTTTTTTATTCCGATACAATAGCGGCTGATATGCTGATGAAGGAGTATCGATGCGATTTGGAGAGTTTTACAGGGAGTTTTCCCGTCTCGGCGAATACGGCAGGAGCTTTTTTTTGCTGGCGGCGCGGCTCGCGGTTGCGGCGGGATTCGCCGAAGCCGCTCGCATGAAGTGGGAAGCGATGCCGGCGGTTGTGGAATGGTTTGGAAGCCTCGGTATCCCGGCTCCCGCGTTTATGGCTTATCTTGTCTCTTCGACGGAAGTCGCGGGGATCGTGTTGCTGGCGCTGGGTTTTCTAACCCGTCTTGTAGCGCTGCCGCTGATGGTCATCATGATCACGGCGATCGCGGTCGTTCACTTTCCGAACGGCTTCGATTGTGCCGAGCAGGGGTATGAGATTCCGCTGTATTATCTTATTTTTCTCGGGATGTTTCTGTCGTTCGGTGCGGGAAGATTCAGTCTCGATCATCTTCTCTTCAAAGGTCAATAGCGATGGAGGGTTTGCTGCATTTTGCCCAGGAACACTACAGCTTTCCGCTGATGATGTTTCTTTTCAAGGCGACGGCGGCGGTGCTGATCATTCTGGCGGTGATCGTCTTGATCTACGATCGCTATATCCAGAGTGAAAACCAGCTGCTGATCAACTACCCGCTCATCGGCCGGATGCGCTATGTTTTCTATGCGCTTCGCGATCCCATGCGCCAATACTTCGGCGACGAAAAGTTCTACGAATCCTTTGATAAGGTCAAATGGGTCTATAATGCGGCGGAAAACAAGGGCCTTATGGCTGCTTTTGCACCGGAACAGCCGCTGCGTCAGGCACGCTTGTCGCTGAAAAACGCCAATCTGGTACTGAACAAGGAGGAGGTGACGGAGCGCTTTTCCGTGACGTTCGGCAGCGGCGTCGCCAAACCGTTCACGACGGCGTCGGTGCTGGGGCGTTCGGCGATGAGTGACGGTTCGATCTCCCCGGAAGGGACACGCGCATTCGCCAGAGGAGCCTATATCGGACATTTTCCCATCAATACCGGAGAGGGGTCGCTGACATCGAATTTCCTGACGACACACGGCTACAACCCCGACGACAACCGCTATCTTCAGACCAGACGCGGTACGATGTTCGCCCGGGGAGTGTACCGGCTTTTGCGGACGGTGCTCAACCCGGCGATCGCCGCACGGGTCTATCGGCATATGGTGCTCGATCCCAAAGAGGAGGAGACCTATCTGTTCGATCCGAAAACGCAGGTGTGTTATCGGGTGAACTGGGAAGCTCCGCTCGAGGCGTTTCCCGAGGAGGTGCCGCATGATTTGCCGGATATTATTTTGCAGATCGGCAGCGGGCTCTACGGCGTACGCGACAAAGCGGGCAATTTCGATCCGCAGCGCTACAAAAAAGTGATGCGCTTTTGCAAGATGACGGAGATCAAAATGGCGCAGGGGGCGAAGCAGACCGGCGGTAAGCTGCTGGCTGAGAAAGTTACCGACGCCATCGCCTACTACCGCGGGGTCGAGCCGCACAAGGACCTGTTCAGCCCCAACCGTTTCCCGTTCGCTCATACCCTCGAGGAGCTGTTCGATTTTATGGGAGAACTCAAAAAGCTCTCGGACAAACCGGTCGGTGTCAAGATCGTACTCGCCTCTTCGGACGCGTTCGAACCCTATGCGAAGCTGATCGAAATGCGCCTCGCCTCCGGGTCGGACGCCTATCCGGATTTCATCACGATCGACGGTGCCGACGGCGGCAGCGGCGCGGCGCCGCTGGAGATGATGATGACGGTGGGCATGACGCTCAACAAGGCGCTGTATATCGTCGACAAAACGCTCAAGAGGATCGGGGCGCGCGAACGGGTGAAAATCGTCGCGAGCGAAAAAGTGCTCACCCCCGACGACGCGATGCTGCTGCTCGCACTCGGGGCGGATTTCGTTGCGATGGCGCGGTCGTTTATGATGAGTGCGGGCTGTATCCGTGCCCGGGAGTGTTCCGGCGCCAACGGCCGGCACTGTCCCGTCGGTCTGGCGACGCAGGACAAACGCAAGCGCGCCTCCTATCTCGTGATGCAAAAAGCGCACCGAGTCGCCAACTATCACCGTCAGATGCTCGACGGTATCAAGGGGTTGATGGCGATTATGGGAGTGAAGACGCTTTCGGAGCTGTCGCACGAACATCTGACGTTCAAAGATTATACGGATAAAAGCTATCATGATATTGACCGTTATTTTGAAGAAGTGATCGTTGATTGACGGCCGTACGTACGAAACAGGAGACAGGATGAAAAAAATCGGTCTGGGAACCTACCGTATCAGCGATGAGAATCCCGAACATATCGAGGCGATCCGCATGGCGGTATCGTCGGGTGTGAGTCTGATCGATACGTCGACGAACTATATGGACGGAGGGGCGGAACGTGCGATCGCGAAGGCACTGCGTTTTTTCGATGATGCACATCGTGAGCAGGTCCGGATCGTCAGCAAATTCGGTTATATCCAGGGTTCGGTGATGGCGCGTGTCAAAAAAGACGAAATGTTTGAAGAGATCGTCGAATACGCTCCGAACATCTGGCACTGTATCCATCCCGATTTTTTGCATGACCAGCTTGCCGCGTCACTGGAAAGACTGCAATGCAGCCGTATCGAGTGTTACCTGATCCACAATCCCGAGTATTTTCTGTTCGACGGACTTCGCCGCGGACACGACAGAGGCGACATCCTCGATACGATGAATGACCGTATCTACCGGGCATTTGTCGCATTGGAAGAAGAGGTCGCCGCCGGACGGATCGGCAGTTACGGCATCAGTTCCAACAGTTTTGCCAAACGGCCGGATGATCCGGAATTTCTTCCCTATGAAGATCTGCCGGCGCTGGCAATGCATGCCGCGCGGGCGGTCGGTAATGAACGGCACGCTTTCGGCAGTGTCGAGCTGCCGGTCAATCTGCTCGAGACGCAGGGGCTTGCCTGTGCCCGCTGGGCCGAATCGCACGGGATCAGAGTACTGGCGAACCGCCCGCTCAATGCGCAGAGAAACGGCAGGATGTACCGGCTGGCCGAGTACGAGATGCCTGCGCTGTACGAACACCGGCTCAACGAAATGCTGCTGCTGACCGAGGCGGAGCCGCTCGTGCCGCTGCACAATCTCATCGCCCAACTCGATGATGTCCGGCACCGTTTCCGGTGGCCGGGTGACTATGACAACTTTCTCTACTCGCAGGTGCTTCCGCATATCGGCACGGTCTTGCGAAAGCTTCCCGAAGACGCCCGCGGGGAACTGGCCTTGCAGCTGAACCTTTTTCTCGAAAGCTACCGTCAGGCGGTGGCGTACGAGTGCGGCGTCCAAACGCGCCGCGAACTGCAGACGGAATTCGACGACTGTACGAAGAGTATGCAAGCGTGCGCGATCGGTTTTCTTGCCGCCAGGCCGGAAATCGATATCGTTCTCGTGGGGATGCGCAGGCCGCGCTATGTGGCGCAGCTCTTTCCGGTTCCCTGAAACTATCCGCCGATATTTATGGCTTGTTAAGCCCGTTTGGCCTATTTTACGTTTATAATATGAGAAAAAAGAGGAAGATGAAATGATCCCGTTTACAGATGAAGAACTGCAAGAGCCGGTAAAGAATGTTATCGAAAAAGTGCGGCCGTCGCTCGCACTCGACGGCGGTGATATCAAATTGCTCGGCGTGAAAAACGG
>JALWNV010000232.1 GCA_027083665.1 Helicobacteraceae bacterium | reverse complement strand
CCCATGTGATACACCCTTCTGTCGGGCATGCTGTCGCACACGCCGGCTCGTCATGGTAACCTACACACTCGACACATTTGTCCGGATAGACATAATAGATCTCTTCTCCTGTCGGGTTATCGTCCTCGTCTACGATTGCCTCGACCGGGCACTCATCGATACAGGCACCACAGTTAATACATGTGTCATTAATTACTACTGCCATATTTTTTCTCCTTCATGCTAGTAGATGTGCGAAAAGTTTAACGAAACAACTTTAATGATTCCTAAAAAGAGAGCGATAATGGGCAGGAACGGTGCGGATCGCCTCAGCAGTAACACTCCGCCGCGGCGACAAAGGGATCCGCGCAGCGCTTAAAGGCCCAAATAGGTACGGATCGCCTCGACTTTATCGGTCCGTTCCCAGGTAAATTCGGGAAGTTCCCTGCCGAAATGGCCGTATGCCGCCGTCTTGCGGTAGATCGGACGCAGCAGATCCAGCGATTCGATAATGCCCTTGGGTGTCAGGTCGAAAAGTTCGCGCACGCATGCCTCGATACGCTCTTCTTCCACGACAGCCGTCGCGTGAGTATCGACCATGACCGAGATGGGCTCGACGACACCGATGGCGTAGGCTACCTGGATCGTCGCCCGGTCGCATGCACCGGCCGCGACAAGATTTTTCGCCACATAACGTGCGGCATACGCGGCGGAACGGTCGACCTTGGTCGGGTCCTTGCCGCTGAACGCGCCGCCGCCGTGCGGACAGGAACCGCCGTAAGTGTCGACAATAATCTTGCGGCCGGTCAAACCGGCGTCGCCCTGCGGTCCGCCCACGACGAACGATCCGGTCGGGTTGATATGGTACACCACCTCATCGCTGAGGAGCTCGGCGGGAACCACATGCTCGATCACTTCACGGATCACGTCTTCACGGATCTGCGTTTGATCGATATGCTCGTGATGCTGCGTCGAAACGACAACCGTTTCGACACTGACAGGCTTGTCATCGACGTATCGGATGCTGACCTGCGCCTTTCCGTCCGGTCTCAAATAGGGGATAATCCCCTCTTTCCGCACCTCGGCAAGACGTTCGGTGATACGGTGCGAAAGGTAGATCGGCATCGGCATCAGTACCTCGGTCTCCCGGCAGGCGTACCCGAACATCAGCCCCTGGTCTCCCGCACCGATCTCGCCGTCTTCTTGCGAAACCCCCCGGTCGATTTCGGGAGACTGCTCTCCGATCGCGTTGAGTACGGCTGCCGAACGGTGATCGAAGCCGTACGTCGCGTCGGTATAGCCGATCTCCTTGACAACGTTTCTCACGATGTCCTGCATCGGGGTATAGGCATGGGTCTTGAGTTCGCCGGCTATAACACAAAATCCGTTGGATACAAGCGTTTCACATGCAACGTGGGCGGTCAGGTCTTTTGAAATAATATCGTCTAATATCGCATCGCTGATTTGATCGGCCATCTTGTCCGGATGACCTTCAGTGACAGATTCTGAAGTAAAAATATACTCTTTAGACACATCTTTCCTTTGTATTAGAATACGAAAGATAGCAAAAAGCTAAAAATCGCAGAAGTATATCTAAAGAGGTTTTAAAGAATGTCCCGCAGATTCAGACGATAATGATTTTTAAAAAAGAATTCGGATAGAATGCTGTCATCTTTACCAAATCAATACGGAGTATCTTTATGATCGTAACACAAAAAGCACCTGACTTTACCGCCACGGCCGTCCTCGGTGACAACCAGATCGTCGACGACTTCAACCTCTACGAAAACTTCGGGGAAAAAGGCACCGTTCTGTTTTTCTATCCTCTGGATTTCACCTTCGTCTGTCCGTCGGAAATCATCGCGTTCGACCACCGTCTCAAAGAGTTCCATGACCGCGGTGTCAACGTGATCGGCGTTTCCGTCGACTCGCAGTTCAGCCATTTCGCCTGGAAAAACACTCCGGTCAACGAAGGCGGTATCGGCCAGGTCCGCTATCCGCTCGTCGCCGACCTGACCAAAGAGATCTCCAAAGCCTACGATGTCCTGCTCGACGCAGGTGTCGCACTGCGCGGTTCGTTCCTGATCGACACGGACGGAACCGTCCGCCACGCCGTTATCAACGACCTGCCGCTTGGACGCAACATCGACGAGATGCTCCGCATGGTCGACGCGATGCTCTTTACCAACGAGCACGGCGAAGTCTGCCCGGCAGGCTGGCACGAAGGTGAAGAAGGCATGAAAGCCGACACCGACGGTGTCGCCGAATACCTCGCCAAACACGCCGAAGAGCTTTAAAACCGCAGCCGGCACTGCCGGCTTCACCCGTCACCCGTCACCCGTCACTATTCACTATTCACTATTCACTATTCACTATTCACTATTCATCCACTGCAGTGCTTTGGGATGCACAAACGCCAGCTCTGCCCAGTTGACCCGCGGCTGTTTCAAAATCAGAGTTTCGGGCGAAGTCGCGCGCGAAAGCGCGACATAAAACTGCGACGGTGCGAATATCTCCGTCGTGTCGATAACGAGATCCGAGATGCTCATCCCCTGCGATTTGTGTATCGTTATGGCAAACGCCGGTGTCACCGGAAACTGATAAAGCATGAACCGGGCCACCTCGACCATCTGTTTCTCTTTCCCGATCGTCCGCTCTTCCCAGTGTATTTTCTCCGTACCGGCACGCTCCAGTTTCACCGTCATGCCGTTTTGTTTCTCAACCGTCACGGCATCGTGTTCCAGCTTCACGACGATTCCCCGTTCGCCGTTGACATAGTTCCAGCTGTTTCGTGTAAAAAGCACCGGTACACCGACTTTCAGTTCAAGCACCTCCGGAATACGCGCATCGTCCATAAAGCGCAGGATCTCTTTTTCCTCCGTCTTCGTATCATGGAGCGTCCGCTGCGCTTCGAAACAAAACAGCTCGCCTTCGACGGCAGCGAGTTGCTCACGATTGTGTATGTGGGCGGAACGGTTCGTCCCGTATAAGAATGTGTAC
>JALWNV010000231.1 GCA_027083665.1 Helicobacteraceae bacterium | reverse complement strand
GCACGGAGCGCACCGGATGGAGAAATTTTTGCTCAGACGATTGATCAGCATCGTGATCCGTACCCGTTCATAGGGGGAGCGGATATGCAAGTAGGCGTCGATGGTCGTGCGTATTTTTTCCGGTTCCTCCTGCGGCTGCGCTTTTTCTTTGTTGTAGGTGTAGTAGAACTGTCCGCTGTTCTCTTTGGAAATTTCTTTATCCTCGGAGAGTTTGACGGCGCCGCCGGTGACTTTGATCTGCGGCGACACCGTTTCCGGGGCGCGGGAATGCTCCTGTTTTCCTTCGTTTCCGCAGCCGGCGATCATCCCGGCGGCCAGCACGGAGAGCAGTACGTTGCTGTATCGTTTAGGCATGGTCGTTTCCTTTGGTATAGATATCGGCATAGCTTTTTCGCGGGACGATTTTGATGACGTCGACGGGGCAGAGCTCTACACATGCGCCGCAGCCGTTGCAGGCATCGCGGATCTCGGGCAGCATGCCGCCGCCTTTGGCGTCGACCATTCCGATCGCCGCACTCGGGTCGGGGTGGAACGGGCACATGTCGGCACAGATGGTGCAACTCTGCTCGCCGCGGTGCTTTTCGAGTTTTTCGAGCAGTTGCTTTTGCAACATGACTTTCTCCGGATCGTCCGGGTTTTCCGTGACGTGACGGGTGCGGCGCTCTTCCGCCGTGATGACTTTCGTATGCTCGTAGATACGGTCGATGCCGCTGTCCGGTACGGGCGTACCGGTCTTGGCGAGGCAGCTGCCGGGATCGTGGACGATGGCGACGCCCATATGGACATATTCGATACTGTCGTGTTCGTGATCGAGTGCGCCGCTGGGACAGGCGAGGATACAGGGAAAGGCTTCGCAGAGATAGCAGCCGCGATCCCGCGGTTCGATATAGGCCATTCCCACCCCGGCTTTGCCGTCGATATCCTCGAGCAGGATCGAATCATACGGGCAGACTTGCAGGCATTGGCCGCACTTGATACACAATCCGAGGAACTCCTCTTCGGGAACGGCTCCGGGCGGTCGGAGCCGGTATTCGCTCGGCTTGAGGTAGGGGCCGGCGGCGACGCCCGCGGCGGCGACCATGCCCAGCACGCCGAGACCGGTCATCTGCTGGACGAATTTTCGTCGTTTCTTTTCTTCTGGTGTCATAGGGTATACCTTTTTTCGAGTTCGGATTCCGACAGGATCGGATGGGGGTCTTCGAGCATTTTCACCGGCTCGGAGAGCGGGGCGAGTTTCGCGAGGAAATTCATGATCGAGATCAGCGGCGACGCGTAGAAAAAGCGGATGTTGGGATTCATCATCCACATGCGGTCGGCGTAGTAAAAGAGATTGTAAGGCGTATCGCCGATATTGTCGCCGTTTTTGTCGAAGCCCTCGTAGTCGTCCCAGTAGTTTCCGTCCCAGGTGTTCATAATGGCGTGGGGATGTACGGACTCGTCGTCGACGACGTTGTCGATGTTGCCTTTGAAGACGTTGCCGCGAAAGATATTGGCGATGCTGAGCGAATGAAAATGGATCCCTTCCGTATTGTAGAGAATCCTGTTGTTTTCGATCGTGTTGTTCTGATCGGGCTGAAAGGGTGAGCGGTCGATGTAGAGTCCGCGCGCGCAGTAGATCAGCGTATTGTCTTTGAGGGTGAAGTTGCTGGCGTCTTTGAGGCCGATTCCAAGACCTGTCGTTCCCAGCGAGCTTTTGACGACGTTGCCGACGGCGACGGAATCTTGCGAATACATGAAGAATATCCCGACCGAATTATGCTCGTAGGTGTTGTACAGGATGTCGTTTTTTCCGGCATACATGAAGTGCAGGGAGTAGCGGCTGTACTCACCGAAATTGTGGGCGATCGTGTTGCCGTGCGAATACCATACGACGAAGTCCCGCGAGTGGGTGACGTGATTGTAGCTGAGATTGTTGTCCGTGCTGTACCACAACCGTACGGCGTCGCCGCGCAGTCCGAGCGAGAGCGGTTTCGAACGGATCCAGTTATGCGTCACCGTCGAATACTTCACCTGCTGCAGGTCGATACCGAACAGCGTGTCGTCGATCCGGCAGCGGTCGATCGTAACATGGTCGGCCTCTTTGACGGCGATGCCGGCGTCGACATGCTCGTGTTCGCTGCCGCTGTGCAGAATCGTCAGGTTCTTCAGCGTCACATACGGGCTTGTGACCGTGACAACCGTCCCCTTTCCTTCGCCGATGATCTTCGCTTTCCGGTCGATGCCGTCAATAATGAGGGGTTTGTCGATCACGATATTGCCGTGATACTCGCCGGCGGGAAGTTCAAGTTTCGAACCCGCTTCGGCATCATCGATGGCTTGTTGGAGCACGTTCGATGCGAACAGGGATGCCGATGAAAGTATCAGACCAAGCGCCAGACGTTGCACGAGTTTCCTTTAGGCCGTTTCGCTCTGCAGTTTGCGTGCTTTTCGTTTGGACAGTATCGCCAGCAGGCTGAATGCCGCGATGGCCAGCAGCAGCCAGAAACCGGTGGTCGGATACGAGTGCGTCGTGAACTGTGCGACCTTGCCGTCACCGAAGACGGTCGGGGTGAACGGCTTGATCTTGAAAGCGCCCCAGTCGTGCATGTGGTGGCCGAACCAGTAGAGCCAGTAGGCGTAAAATCCCAAAAAGATCACCGGCAGCACCACCGGGATTAGCATCAGATAGTCGAGCAGTTTCGAATCGTAGACGAGGTAGTAGACCATCAGCAGCGCGACCAGCACGAGTGCGTAGGGTGCCAGTGCACGCAGATACGGCGCACCGCGCTCCATCGGGTCCATGCCGATATAGTGGTTGATCGTGTTCATCTCGTGTACGTCGCCGCTGAAACCGTCGAAGTGGTAGAAGACGGGGATTCCCTCGGGAAAGGTCTCTTTCGGATAGTTCGGAGCTTCAAGCGCCACGTACCATACCGGAGCGGAGACGACGGAGAGTTCGGCGTCTTCTTCGATCATTTTCTTCAGGTCGCCGACCGCCTCTTTCGGGGTGGAAGGG
>JALWNV010000230.1 GCA_027083665.1 Helicobacteraceae bacterium | reverse complement strand
CCCCATACCGGATGGACGATGGTCGTGGGGATTCCCGAACATATCCTCCTGGCGGACATGAATGCGATCTACACGAAGATCACGGTCACGACCGTGATTTTCTCCCTCTTTTTCATTCTGCTCGGCTACCTCTTTGTCCGGCAGCACATCCTGCGGCCGCTTTCCTCGCTGACCGATCAGATCGAGCAGGCTGCCGGCGACACCGATGCCATACTCCAGACGGACGAGCACGGCGAAATCGGCCTGCTCGTAGAACGTTTCAATGAACGTACCCGCACCCTTGCGGCCGTACGCGAGCATGACGCGGCCAACGAACGGCTGCTGCTGCAGCAGTCGAAAATGGCGGCGATGGGCGAGATGCTCGACGCCGTCGCCCACCAGTGGAAACAGCCGCTTAACGCCCTTTCGATGTACAACGATCTGCTGGTAAGCGACTTTGAAGACGGCGAGGTCGACGATGCATACATCCGGACATTCCGCAGCGACATCCAGACCCAGATCGACCATATGACCGATACGCTGGCGACGTTCCGCAGTTTCTTCCGGCCCAACAATACCCCGGAGGATTTCACCCTCTCGAAGGTGGTGGAAGATGTTCTGGTACTGGCCAAAGACGACCTGCTGAAAAACACCATCGACGTTGTTGTCGAAAAAGAAGCGGAGGTGACGATCCACGGCTCGCCCAACGAATTCAAGCACCTGCTGCTCAACCTCCTCTCCAACACCAAGGATGCCTTTATCGAGAACGCTGTCGACAAGCGCCGAATTACCATTCGGATCATCGGCAGCGGCAAATCACCGCGCCTCGAGTTCGAAGACAACGCGGGCGGCATACCGGAGCAGGCCCTTGGCGATATTTTCAAAGCGCACTTTACAACCAAAGCTGAAGGAAAAGGAACGGGAATAGGACTTTATATGAGTATGCAGATCGTGCAGAAACACCATGCGAAAATGGAAGTGGAAAATGTCGACGGCGGGGCGAGGTTTACCGTCTATTTTTCCGAAGAAGGGTTGGCGAAGACCGAACGATCAAAAACATGACTTGCAACTCACCCGACCGGGCGCACCGCACCTACCGGTCCAGCTGCTTCAGGTCCGCTTCGTCGAACTCCTGACGCAACGGGATGGCGATACTGATGATCACCATGGCAGCACCGAAAATCAGTACCGTAAGTGCTTCGTGACCTTCGAAAACGGCAGCCAGGTCCAGCTTGCCGAGGTTCGGTCCCATCAGGGGTTTGAAAAACGGCTCGTAATAGACCGTAAAGACCAAGCCGCCGAGGATCCCGCCGATCGCACCTACGAGAACGTCGATCCGCCCTTCGGCGACCGAGATGGGACCGGTGCCCGGGCATTTTCCGAAAATCGCCATCGAAATGCCGAACAGCGTCCCGCCGATAAGCAACCCGCCCAGCAGGATCGGCTTGATATGGTAGTGTGCGTACCCCGCTTCGATCAGGAAATACAGCCCGATACTCGCCAGCCCGATCGCCAGAAAAAGCATCTTGGGCACAACCGTATCGCGCAGCATCGCAAATCCGGCAATCTTTTCGAACTTGTCTACGCGGGTATACTGGATGATACCGCCGAAAAAAATCCCGATCAGAAAAACGACCCAGACCGAACCGTGCGGCTCGTCGGCCACGGTGGTGAACATCGTCATGATACGCTCAAACATCCTGCGCCTCCTTTTTGTAGAAGAAATGTCCGGTCACCAGCAGTGTCACCAGCACAACCGCGCCGAAGATCATGGAACTCACCGCCAGCTGCGTCATCCCGCTGAGAAAATGGCCGCTCGTACAGCCGCCCGCCATGCGCGCGCCGATAATCATCACGAAACCGCTGACGAAGCTCCACACCAGCCGGGACGCCACGGAATTATTCTTGTATTTTTTCCAGGCCGTTGGGACCAGACTGAAGCGAAACGTCTTCGTCAGAAAAACCGCGGTCAAAAATGCGCCCGTGAGCGCACCGAGCAGCATGACGCCCTCCCACGAACCGGCATTGTGAATCTCCTGCAGATAGGGATACTTCTGCGGATCGAGATCGAAAAGAATCCCCGCGAAATAGGGAACGTAGGTCGAGGCGCCGATCGGCCGGTCCGCACCGAAAACAGAAAAAGTAAAGAGCAGCAGCAGCGCCATCAGAATGCCGCCGAGCCACCAGGGAATACGTCTTATCATTTCAGATCCTTATGTAAATGTTTTGTTTTCATAATTATAACACCAAACTATCAATCAGATAAATCATATTTATTTGATAAATTCTTCAGATTTTTTGATTTTCATTTCGGCGGATGTGCTATCATTTGGACATGAACAATTCGCTCGCACCCGATTTTATCCCCGTCGTCGATGCCGTCGAAACGCATCTGCTGGGCAAACGCCATGCTATTACGTTGACACTCGCCGCCTTTTTCGCCGGGGGGCATGTCCTGCTCGAGGATATTCCCGGCGTCGGCAAGACCACCCTGGCAAAGACCTTCGCAGCCGTGATGGGACTCGATTTCGGCCGTATCCAGTTTACCAGCGACCTGCTGCCATCCGACATTATCGGGGTCAGCTACTTCGATCAAAGCAGCGGGAAATTCATCCTCAAAAAAGGGCCGATCTTCACGCAGTTCCTCCTTGCCGACGAGATCAACCGTTCCATGCCCAAAACCCAGTCCGCCCTGCTCGAGGCGATGGAGGAACACCACGTCACCATCGACGGCGTCAGCCATCCGCTGCCTGAACCCTTTTTCGTCATCGCCACGCAAAACCCGCACGAGGAAGTCGGCACCTTCGCGCTGCCGCATTCGCAGCTGGACCGTTTTATCTGCTCTTTCGGCATCGGCTATCCCGACCCGCAGGCCGAACGCGAAGTGCTCGCCGGCAGCGGGAGCGCCGGAGACAATCCTGCCGGCAAACCGCACTTCGACCGGCAGCGGATCCGGCAGGCGATGCACGATGTCCGTACCGTCAGCCTCGGTGACGCCATGCTCGACTATCTGCAGAACCTCATCGCCTTTACCCGCG
>JALWNV010000229.1:795-3028 GCA_027083665.1 Helicobacteraceae bacterium | reverse complement strand
TTGATGACCTGCGGCACATACTCCGACGATGCCGTGGCGATAACCCGAACCTTCGCCGAGCGGATACGCTCGATCAGCGTCGAGACGTTGGGGCAATGCTCAATATGCGTCAAAACAATCGCGTCGTTGCTCTCAAGCGCATTGAGCAGGTTGCTGAAATCCGAAGCGTCGATCATCGGCGCTCCCGGTAATATCACCCGGGCAAGGGTTCGTTTCCCCGTCCCGCGCTCACCGACGATCAATGCATTGACCGTCAGCGTTTTCAGAAGCGTTGCCGTTTTCAACGCTTCGGTCGACGCCTGCGAGGCGATCAGAAACTCAGTGGCAGCCACAGCCTGCGCCGTCAGTGCTGCAGCAGCTGTCGTCAGACTGGTTTTCAGCCGGTACACCGCTGAGGACTTCCTCGGGGGATGCGTCGCGCACATTGTTGATCGTCACCGTAAACATCAGGTCTTTTCCCGCCATGGGATGATTAAAATCGACGACAACCGCGTCGTCTTTGATCTCTTTGACAACCACCTGAACCGTACCGCCGTCTTCTCCCTGACCGTACAGTGTCATTCCTTCTTGCAGGTCGATACCGGCGAATTGCTCTTTGGGCACTTCCTGTGTCGCTTCGGGATTATACTCGCCGTACGCGTCCGCCGCCTTGACCAGAACGTCGCCTTTGTCACCGACGGACATCTCTTTGATCCCTTCTTCGAGACCCGGGATAATCTGTCCCTTTCCGAACATGAAGACCAGCGGCTGGCCGCCGACATTCGAATCGACGACTTTGTCACCGTCGCGGACTTCATACTCGATAGAAACAACCTGATTGTTTTCAATTGCCATTTTGGATACCTTTGTAAAAAATTCGGACGATTGTAGCTTTATCTATCTATCAAGCGGCTGAAAAAGCCTGCCTGACTCTTATGAGAAAGTATTGAGAAGGCGCCTGGCCTGACGGGCTTCTTTCGAAGACGGATATTTCGCCATCAGTGCCTTGAGAAACTTTTCGGCATTGCGTTTATCGCCCGTATGCAGCATGCATTCCGCGCTGTGAAGCATCAGTTTCGGCATATAAGACGCATCGTCGTAGAGTTTTGCGCTTGCTTTGTAGTATGAAAGCGCTTTCGCCCATTTTTTCCGATAATGCCACATTTCGCCGATCATGAAGTGCGCATAGGCGGGTTTGTAGTTCCGGCGGATCAGCTCCTCGAACATCGGTATCGCTTTTTTGAAGTAGAGCTTGTCGTATTGGCGCTTCGCTTCTTTCAGCAGTTGCTTGCTCGGCATCGACGAATAGTCGCCCGTCTTCTTTCGGGACGGGACCGAAGCCATACTCTTGAGCGCATTGACCGTTTCGCGCTTGAACGCATTGACCTCTGCCACCAGGCGATTGTACTCCTCTTTGGAAACGTAGTCGCTGTTGATCGTATCGATCTGCGCCGCCAGCGTCTCGAGCAGCGATTTTATGGCCGTGATATTGGAACTATTGGCCGATATCGACGATTCCAGCGCCGCGATCTTTTCATCACGAAGCCGCGCTTCCGTCTCCAGACCCTGCGTCAACTCACCCAGCGCCACCTTGTTGCTCTGTGCCTTCTCATTCAAACCTTCAATAATCGTCTGAAGACCGTCGAGACGTTCCCGGAGGCTTTGAAGCTGTGCATCGTTTTCATGAGCTTTTGTCAAAACGCGCTGTAGCGTTTTTCTGTTTTCGTAGATAGACTTTTCGGTTGCCGTCAGGCCGTAGGGCTCCGGCGCATCGAGATTACCTGCACCGAAAGCGGACGGTTCCGACGCCGCATTCGCCATCGCCAGCAGCAGGAGTAATAAAAGGGCAAACGGCTTCATCGGGGCCGTTTAGGGAAGCAGTTTAAAGTCGTCGCGGCGGTTTTTCGCCCAACACTCGCGTGTCTTTTCCATACAGACAGGGTTGCTTTCGCCGTAACTGACCATCGAAATACGTTTTTCATCGACCCCGTTGGCAACCATCGCGTCTTTGGCGGCCTTTGCCCGCTTGAGACCGAGCGCGAAGTTGTATTCGTCACTCCCCCACTCGTCGCAGTTCCCCTCGATTTTGATATTGAATGCACGGGCATCGCCTTCCGCCAGCCGGGAATTCGCAGCGATCTTCTCCTGCGCTTCGGGCGTCAGATTGAATTTATCGAATGCGAAATAGACTGTTTGCATACGGCGCTCGAGCGCACTCAGCGTCTTCTCTTCTTCATCGGCACCGACCGTCCCG
>JALWNV010000229.1:0-785 GCA_027083665.1 Helicobacteraceae bacterium | reverse complement strand
TCATCGAGCGAGGTGACCGCACCGTTTTCATCCACGACGACCGTATCGGCATCTGCCGCACTTTCCGCCGGAGCTTCGGTTCCGCTTTTCGCCTGCTGTTCCTCCGCCGGTCCTTCCACTGTCGGTTTTTTCGAGCTGCAGCCGGCGAACAGCATGATCAATATACCGCTTAACGCTACGAGTTTTTTCATTTTATTCCTTTGAATCTGAAAGATGTAACTTCGGATTGACTCCTGAAAATCGTTGATAGATTTTAGCAAATTTTTCTTAATGATAGCCCTCCGTCCGGAGTATATGCACCGAACGAATACAAAAGAATTCCGCTTTCGTTACCAATCGAGCGATTGTATCTTCCCACTGGCAAGCGGAAAAAGAAAGTTTTTGTTCTGTTCAAGACGTATGATCCCGATTGCACTCTGCTGCTTATAGTTTTTGATATAGATAATCGCATTGCCGTCATTGGAAAAACGCGGAAATTCATTGACGCCCGTCGCCGTCAGACGGCGAATAAAATCGGTTTTGGTTGAGATAAGATGCAGATTGAACGTATTGGGGCCGAATGCGTTGCTCGTCTCCCTGGCCTTGTAGACGATATACTCGTTATGTGCACTGCAAGCGGAATTGTTTTTCCCGTAGTAGACCAACTGTTCCACACTCTTGCTGCCGGGTTTTTTCGCGAAAATATTGGGATAGCCCAGACGGTTCGAAACGAAAACGATCCGCCCGTCATTCATGAACTGGCCGTTGACATCGATACCCTCATAGCTCGTGACACGCATATATTT
>JALWNV010000228.1 GCA_027083665.1 Helicobacteraceae bacterium | reverse complement strand
GGTGATGGCGACGATCCGTTCCACCGGGATGCCGTCGGACACCAGCCGAAGGTACCGGCACGACAGGCTGGTGGTCTTCCCGCAGCCTGCCGCGGCGTGCACGACCGTGAGTTCAGGGCTCACGCGGAACCTCCGTCGTCGGGTCGGCCCCGGAGCCGACACGCGCCCACGAACGGGCAGTGGTCCTGGGTGTAGGTGGCGAGGGCGGGACAAGTGTCGGCCCGCGGGAGGAGGGTCCAGCGACCGGCCTGCCCTTCGCCGAGGAGCCATCCCAGGGCCTGCGCCGCTGGCGCCTCCCCCGCAGCCTGCAAGCGCAGATGCCGCCGCCATCCCGACTGAAATAACTTTACTTTTCATCATAACATTCCCTCTTCAATTTTCTTTTAATATAATGATGCCATTTTAGCGTTGCATCTGCGTTGCATCCAATTCCGGTATGGGTCAAAAAACGAAGCGGTAGCCTTCGCCGGGGATGGTTTCGATGAATCGGTTGCCCAGCTTGGCGCGGAGGCGGTTGACGAGTGCGCGCCGTCGGTTTTCATTGGGTGTCTTGTCGGGCCAGAGCGTATTTTCGATGGTGTAGGTGTTGACGATTTTCCCCCTGGCTTCCAGCAGCAGCTGCAGCAGGCGGTTTTCGAGTGTACCCAGAAGAACGGTTTGTCCGTCCCGGTACAGTTTTTTCGCCAGGGTGTCGTAGGTGAAACTTTTGTCGATCCGGACAGTTTTCGGTGAATACTCCTTTGTCGGCATCAGGGCGATTTTGAGTGCGGCTCTGAGCTCGTCGCGGTGGAAAGGTTTGGCCAGGTAGGCGGCCGGCCGCAGATGCGCGGCGCGCTCGATATTGCAATCGTCCGTCATTGCCGTGAGGAAGATGATCGGTATGTCCAGCGACGCGCTGATTTGTTCCGCTGCCGCGATGCCGTCGCCGCCGTCTTTGAGGCGGATATCCATCAAGATCGCATCGGGGCGCCGCTGCGCTGCGAGTGTCTGCGCTTCTTCCGCATAGGCAGTGATACCCGCGACACCGTAGCCGAGCGTGCGAAGATAGGAAGCGATTTCCATCGCGACGAGGCTTTCGTCTTCGACAATGAGGATTTTTTTCATAATGAGAACCTTATGCGGATATGATTGCAGCTGTTTTCCGGCCGTTCGATCGTTCCTTCGAGCTGATCTGTTACGAGGGTGGTGACGATACTGAGCCCGATGCCGCCGTGTTCGTTTCGGCAGGGAGCCGGGCGGGCGTTGTCGCGGATATCGAGCCGGTAGTCGCCGCCGTTTTGCTTCAGCCGGAGGATGACGGCGGCGCGTTGGCCGAAGTGTGCGTATTTCAGGACATTCGTGATGATTTCATTGACGATCAGTCCGGTATAGACCGCTTCGCGCAGCGGCAGACGTGCGTCGGTGTCGAGGGTGAGTTCGACGAGGTCCTCCCCGAAACCGGTGATCAGTTCGTCGCAGAGGATTTGAAGATAGGTCCGCATCTCGACGGTTTCGACCTCCTTGTGGCGATAGAGAATCTCATGGGTTTTCGCAATCGCGCCGATACGGTGCTCGAGCTGTTCGAATGCACTGTGCATGCGCGGATCACTGATTTGGTCATTTTGCAGCCGGAGAATGGAAAGAATCAACTGGAGGTTGTTTTTTACACGATGATGCAGTTCCTGCAGCAGGAGCATTTTTTCCCGCAGGGCATCTTGAAGTTCCGCAGTGCGTTGTGCGACTTCTTTTTCGATCAGTTCCTGCCGGTCGCGCAACTCCCGCATCAGTCTTTGATGCAGCATGTTTTTCTGTTCCTGGTAGATTTTGACGCGGTCGGCGAAGGCCAGCATCAGCAGCAGCGCTTCGAGGGCGGTCAGCCACAATATCAGCTGAGGGAAACGGTACATCACGGAAATCAGCCCGAGTGCGTCGGCGGTGATAAAGAAAAATCCGAAGATCAGCACACTCCATGCGGCGATGAAAAAACGGGCCTGTTTGACGCCCCGGCGGTACATGACGATGCCCGCGGCGTAGTTGAAGAAGATGAACAGCAGCCCGATGACGACGATCGCTTCGGGGTGGTAGAATCCGGGAAAACCTACCAGCGGAATCAGCAGCAGGGTTGTGACGATGAAAAAGGTGTAGCCCCGATGAATCGCAGGCATGCGTTTCGTTCGAAGGAAGCTCTGCGCAAAGAGTGCGCCGGTGATGATGAGTGCCGCGTTTTTCGGCACGACGATGAGGTTGTCAAGTTCACGAAGCCAGTGCGGAGCGAACATCGGGAGCAACCCGATATAGGTCGTCTGATGATAAAGCAGGGCGCCGAGATAGAGAGCGTAGAACAGATAGCTTCGGTCGCGGGTATAGACGAAGAGAAACAGGGCGTACAGCATCAGCCCCGCGATCAATCCGAGGAAAAAAGTCGCGTTGAGCAGACGGCTTCGTTCGAGGTGAGCGTACGCTTTTTCGGTCAGCAGGGCGAAGCCGAAGTTGAGCATACTGGTGCGGTTGCGGACATGCAGGTAACCGTTCCATCGGGTATGTGCGGGCAACGGTATCCGAAAGAGGGGATAAAGATGCCGAGGGTCGTTTCGTTCGAGCAGGCCCTGGGCGATACGCTTGTCGCGGGTATACAGCGTGACATGTTCGAGCAGGGGATTGTCGATCATCAGTACACGGACATCTTCCCGGTCGGAGGGATTGGCGAATGTCAGCCGGAGCCAGACGTCCGCCTCGGTTTCGAAGCCCAGCGCGATATGGCTTTGGCGGTCGAGCGGACGATAGGCGAGGGTTTCGTGCCGCAGCGGCGCTTCCGATATTTTCCCGATGAAAACGGCACTTTCGAACCGGATATCCGCCGCATGCGAGCCGGTTGCAAAACGCAGCAACGAAATCAGGACAAGAGGGAGAAAAATGGTGTACCAGTCTCTTTTGCCGTTGACCGTCCGGATCACATCATCCTCCTTGCGCTTCTTTATCCGATGCTACCGTTTTTTCGGTACGTTTTTGCTTTGCAGACGGTTCGGGATCGTGTCGAGCGGATGGGGATAC
>JALWNV010000227.1 GCA_027083665.1 Helicobacteraceae bacterium | reverse complement strand
CTCCTGAGGTGTTATTTGCGGTAAAGTATAGCCAAAATGGTTTTAGCTGTACTTTGCAAGGGTGATTAAAAAATAGACAGCATGGCCAACAAAGCCCTGACAGCCCCTGTTTCAAGGCTCAGCCGATCGGAACGGGGATCATCTCCCTGTTACGAAAATACACGCATTCGCGGTAGCCCGCCGATTCGGCCAGGGCTTCGGCCTCGCGGCGGAACAGGCCGACCTGTTCCGGTGTGTGTGCATCCGAACCGAAAGTGACAGGGATGCCGCGTTTGAAGGCCGCTTTGAGCAGGGCGGGCGAAGGGTAGGCTTCGGCGACGGGCTTGCGGTAGCCTGCGACGTTGATCTCCAGCGCCATGCCCGCATCGGCAATGGCGTCGAGCGCACCCGAAGCGATGGTGACGATATCGTTTTTTGGCAGATACTTGAAGACTTTGATCAGGTCGAGATGCCCGGCGATGTCGAAATGGCCGCTTCGTGCCATCTTCTCGACTTCATCGAAATAGCGCTGCCAGATCACATCAATATCCTCATGTTCGTATCGGCCGATAAATTCGGGATTGTCGAATCCCCAGTCTCCGATAAAATGGACCGACCCGATAAGATAGTCCACGTCTGCTTCAAGTACACGCGGGTCCATATGGCCTTCGAGATAGTCCACCTCGTAGCCGAAAAGAATTTCGATTTGTTGGCGATAGGCCTCCCTTGCCTCCGCCACCATGGCGCGGTACAGCTGCATTTCGTCGAATTTCATCCGGTATTTCGGATCGAAGTCCATCGGGGCGTGGTCGGAGAAGCCGAAGACATCGATGCCCGCGGCGATGGCGGCACGGACGTATTCGTCGACGCTGCCTTCGGCATGGTTGCACAGGGTCGTATGGTTGTGAAGGTCGATTTTCAGTTTTTTCATTGTCTGCCTTTGTTCGGGAAGTCGCAAGTTTTCCGGAGTGAAGCGAATCCTAAACGGACTTTGGGAACGGATTGCATCACTTTACCGCGATTCGGGTAAAATATCGAAAAAAAAGCCAGTAAAGATGAAAGTATGAAGAAAGTCGAACTGCTCTCCCCGGCGGGGAACCTCGAAAAGCTCAGGATCGCCCTTGATTTCGGGGCGGACGCCGTGTACGGCGGGGTCAGCCACTTTTCGCTGCGTATCCGTTCGGGCAAAGAGTTCACGATGGAGGATTTCAAAGCGGGGATAGAGTACGCACATGCACGCGGCAAAAAGGTTTACGCGACGATCAACGGGTTTCCGTTCAATTCGCAGCTGAAACTGCTCAAAAAGCATATCGAGGCGATGGCGGAACTCGGTCCCGACGCGATGATCGTCGCGACGCCGGGCGTGCTGAAACTTTCGCAGGAGATCGCACCGCATATCCCCAAGCACCTTTCGACGCAGGCGAACGTCATGAACGCCCTCGATGCGGAGATCTATTACGGGATGGGGGCCAGACGTATCATCACCGCCCGCGAGATTTCGCTGCGCGACCTCAAGGAGATCAAGGAGGTGCTTCCGGAGCTCGAACTCGAGGTCTTCGTGCACGGTTCCATGTGCTTTGCTTACAGCGGCCGCTGCCTCATTTCGACGCTGCAAAGCGGTCGGGTGCCCAACCGCGGCAGCTGTGCGAACGACTGCCGTTTCCCCTACGAGCTCTATGCCGCCAACCCCGAGACGGGAACACTGTTCAGGCTCGAGGAGGACCCGGGTATCGGTACCTATATCATGAACTCCAAAGACCTCAACCTCGCATCACATATCAAGGAGATCCTTGACAGCGGCGTGGTCGATTCGCTCAAGATCGAGGGGCGGACGAAAACGGCCTACTACGCGGCGATTACCGCCAAGGCCTACCGCATGGCGATCGACGACTACTATGCAGGCAAAGCGGAACCGGAGCGCTACCAGGCCGAACTGCATACCATGCAAAACCGCGGCTTCACCGACGCCTATCTTGTCAACCGCCCGTTTGAAAAACATGATACACAGAGTCTCGACTTCACGATGCAGATGGGCACGCACCAGGTCAGCGGCATGGTGACCGAAGATGGCAGCCATTTTCGGTGCAAGTACACGACACGTCCCGGCGACGAGGCGGAGATCGTTGCGCCCGCCGGAGCGAAGATCACGCCGGCGGAAAACGAATACGGTGCGGTTTTCGAGCGTGACGGCCGCTGGTATATACGTTTCGGCCGGCTCGTCGCCGAGAACGGCAGGGAGTGGGAGAGTGTCCACAGCGGCAACGTCAACCCCATCCGTCTGCCGGCTCCGCTGCCGCCGTACAGTTTTCTCCGTATCCCCGCAGAGGGGATCGATCAGTCGCCGCCGGTATAGGAGGGGGAAAGGTTAAGGCCGAACGGCCATCTCCTCCGTATTTCACCGATTCCGGTCTGCTATAATACGCGTTATCAAAACACAAGGGTATATTCATGAAATTTGTCTCGATCATTATCGGTTCGAAAAGCGACTATGATGTTATGAAAGCATGTGCGGATACGCTGGAGACCTTCGGGGTTCAACATGAGCTTATCATCTCCTCGGCGCACCGTTCGCCGGAACGTACCAAGGAGTATGTCAAGAACGCCGAAGCCAAAGGCGCGCAGGTCTTTATCGCCGCGGCGGGTATGGCGGCACATCTGGCGGGTGTGCTGGCGAGCAAGACGATCAAACCGATTATCGGAGTGCCGATGAGCGCGTCGGCACTCAGCGGGATCGATGCGCTGCTTTCGACCGTGCAGATGCCCGCGGGTATGCCGGTCGCGACGGTCGCCATCGGCAAGGCGGGTGCGATCAACTCCGCCTATCTCGCGATGCAGATCCTGGCACTGGACAACGAGGACCTGCGGATCAAACTCGAAGAGGACCGTGTCGCCAAGGCGAAAAAGGTCGAGATGGATTCGCTGGAGATCGAAACCAAGCTATAACCTGAACGCCGTCAGGAGCAAAGCTCCTGATGACCGCACCGGCAGCTATGACACTGAAGCCCACGGCTGCTGTCGGCAGCGGCGGAGAACAGGGGAGACTTATGACAATTG
>JALWNV010000226.1 GCA_027083665.1 Helicobacteraceae bacterium | reverse complement strand
GTATGGTTCGGTCCCGCGACGTAATCGCCGATCGCCTCGGGGGTATTGTGCCCGAGGAAGATCGCCCCCGCATGCCTGATGGACGGCAACAGCCCGAAGGGGTTGTCCGTCGCGACTTCGAGGTGTTCGGGAGCGATTTCGTTCATCAGTCCGACCGCTTCAGCCATATCTTCGGCGATAACGATCGCGCCGCGCTCCTCGATCGACTTGCGGGCGATACGTTCGCGCGGCAGTTTCTGCAGCCAGTTTTCGATCTCGAGATTGACCGCTTCGGCCAGGACTTTCGAGGGAGTGATCAGGATGGAGCTGGCCATCTCGTCGTGCTCGGCCTGCGAAAGCAGATCGATGGCGATATGGTTCGCATTCGCGCTGTCGTCGGCAAGGATGCCGATCTCGCTCGGTCCCGCGATCATATCGATATTGACATCGCCGAACACCAGTTTCTTTGCCGTGGCGACGAAGATATTGCCCGGCCCCGTGATGACGTCGACTTTCGGGATCGTTTCGGTACCGTAAGCCATCGCCGCGACCGCCGAAGCACCGCCGACTTTGAACACTTCCGTCACCCCGCACAGGTGGCAGGCCGCAAGCAGCAGTTCATTCGGTTCGTTCTCCGGCGTGGGCGTACAGACGACGATCTCTTCGACCCCGGCGACCTGTGCCGCGATGACGTTCATCAGCAGCGAGCTCGGATAAGCCGCCTTACCGCCGGGGATATACAGCCCCGCCCGGTCGACCGGGGTCACTTTCTGGCCGAGAATCGTTCCGTTGGCTTCGGTATCGAACCACGACTTCGGCAGCTGTTTTTCATGATAGCTTCGGATACGCTCATATGCCAGATGCAGTGCCTGCTTCAACGTATCGTCAAGAGCGTCGTACGCCGCCCGCATTGCGGCGGTATCGATCTTCAGATCAGCGTCGCTGTGCGGTTCCCAGCCGTCGAATTTCGCGATATGGCGCCTCAGCGCCGTATTTTTCTCGCTGCGGATCTCGCCGATGATTCCGCCGACGATGCCGCTGACATGTTCGATATCCATCTTGCCGCGCTCGAGCAGCTGCGCAAAAACACTTTTGAAATCGGGTGCCGTCGTTGAAGTAAATATCATGTTGTCTCTTTTTGTAAAATAATCATGCAATTATAGCCTATGCTCCGGCTCAAAACCGCTTCAGGCGCCGGAAAGTCTTGTAGGCGCGGCTGTCGAGCAGATATTTGTAGCGATCGGTGATCAGCCGCTTCATGACACCGCCCGCCAGACCGCCGAAACGTATCCGATCGAAGAGCAAAACGGCCGCATTATAGCGTCCAAGCGCCACCATGAACCCTTCGAGCCGAATGGTGCGCCGCAGCAACGGCAGGCCGCGTACGGAACGCAGAATATTCTCTGCGGCGAGTTCCGCGCTTTTTTCCGCACCGTTCGCTGTCGCCGGAAGCCGTTTCCCCTCAGCGGTTGTCAGCTGCGCGACATCCCCGACGGCGAATACATTCTCCCTCCCCTTGACCCGGGCTTCGGACGTAACGGATATCTGTCCTCTTTCATTGCGTTCCAGCGGCAGTTTGCGTGTCAGCGTCGAAGCGACGGTTCCTCCGGCGAAAATCATGAAATCAAACTTGATTCTTTGTCCGTTCTCAAGCGTGACCGATACCGCGTCGACCGAAGCTACACGCGAACCGAACACGATATTGACCCCCAGGGCTTCAAGCCGATCTTTCGCCTGACGCTGCAAGTAAGGATGCATTCCCGAAAGCAGTTCGTGATGCGACGCGATCAGGACGATTTCGACCCCGTCACACAGCATTCGGTTTTTACGCAGGAAGCGCCGTGTGTAGTCCGCCATCTCCGCAGCGATCTCCACCCCGCTCAGTCCGGCACCGGCAACCACGACGGCAAAGTTCCGGCATTCGCCGTCCCCCTCGCTCCCCATCCGCTCGAACAGTTCACGTTCGAACTTTTGCCGGAACTCGAAAGCGCGCTGCAGACTCTTGACCCCGTGCGAATAGGTTTTGAGGCCCGGAACCGTTTGCGGAAAATAGGTACGGCTTCCCATGGCCAATACCAAATAGTCGTATGGGATTTCCCCTTTGTCGGTCCGCACGTACCGGGCATCGAAATCGGCGCCGGTTACTTTTGCCTTGACGAACACCGTCTGAGGATAGCTCGCACACAATGCCGGGACATCTACCGTCACGTCACTCAGCGTCGCCTGCTGCGCGATCAGGGCGTACGCTTCGGTCTGCAGATAATGGTAGGGATGCTGGTCGACAAGTGTCACCTCGACATCCCTGCATCCGCTCAGTCGCTGCATCACACGGATCCCCGCATATCCCGCCCCGACAATCACGACTTTTTGTGCCATCATCGCCCCCCTATTTGTTTTCGCGGCACGAAAACATAGCCGGCATTATAGAGAAAACAGGACAAAGAATCCGTATAAAGGCACCTGTGAAATATTTTTGTGACACCGTCTCTGATTTTCAAAAATGAAGCTGCAGCGGACAATTCGGAGAGACAGCCGGCCTCAGCCGTGTTCAACGCTTGTTGCCGTAGCGCTGCCGCATGGCACGTTTGTCGAACTCCTTTTCGACGATCCGTATCGCCCGCAGCAGATCGCTCGCTCCGACCGCGCCCTGAACAGGCTGGAACATCGGTTCGCCGCTGCTGTCGAGAAACCACAGCCCCGGAGTTCCCGGCAGCATCAGCTTCCGCGGCGTGTAGTCGTTCTCATCCGTATAGCTGACGACATTGACGAAGCTGCCGTTGAGTGCGGCGATGACGCGGGGGTCTCGGAACGTCGTCGATTCCAGATGACGGCACCATTTGCATGAATGGCGGGAGTAGACGAAAAAGATCGGTTTGTGGAGCTGTTTCGCCCGAACCAGTGCATGCTTGAAATCTTTTTCCCAGTGAATCCCCTGTGCAAACACGCCCATAGCGGCGAACAGTGCCGCGATAAAAAGCTTTTTCATTTTTTGATTACCTTCTTTATAATCTCTTTGGCGACTTTCTCAACCGGTTTTCCGCCGACATCGATCACGATATCCGCCACCTTTTTATA
>JALWNV010000225.1:12105-12629 GCA_027083665.1 Helicobacteraceae bacterium | reverse complement strand
GTCCTATTACGAACTCACTGTCGAACCGGGAATTCTCGCGGTTAAAAACAGGCTGCGGGACACCGATGCGCACATCCTTGTCCTGGGCACCAAGGCGACGGTCGGTTCGGGAGCCTACCAGTCGCAGCTGAAAGCCTACGGCTATCATCGTATCAGTGCAAAAGCGACGGGACTGTTCGTCCCCATCGTCGAAGAAGGGCTGTTTGAGGGGGCGGTGCTTGAAAGTGCGATGCAGCATTATCTCGGCGGCTGCGGGCAGCCCGATGCCGTTATCCTCGGCTGCACCCATTTTCCGCTGATCGCCGAGGCGATCGGCACCTATTTCGATCACCGGTGTACACTGATTCATTCGGGAGAAGCCATCGTCGAATACCTCGAAAACCGCTACGAACTTGAAGAAAAAGCGGAAAATACGCAACTGAAGTTTTTCGCTTCCGAAAATCCGGAAGGATTGAGGCAGGTGGCCGCCAAATGGCTTGGGCGGCTATAATCAGCGGGATTTCGCTTACAGCACGACCCCTCAC
>JALWNV010000225.1:0-12095 GCA_027083665.1 Helicobacteraceae bacterium | reverse complement strand
AAGAACGCTCTTTATTCGTCCTCGTCTTCATCATCCTCCTCTGCGTGTTCATCCGGTTCCGCATAGATCGCCTGGACCTCTTCGGAAACGGAAAGCGCATCGTCGACAGCATCGGAATAGAGCTCGACCTGGGCGTCACACTCTTCCTCGTCATCCGCGCTTGCTTGCGCTTCTTTGATGCTTTCAAGTATCATCGGCGCCTTGAACGGCTGACCGTATTTGTAGACGATTTCACCCCCGTCTTTTCCCTGAACGAAAACCGTCGCGGTCGCACCGAGCAGCGCGACAATCGACAGCGCCTGCAGCGGAAATTTCTTCAGCTGACACCCTGCGAACTGGATCAGTGCGATTACACCGAACGCAATCGCAAGATAGAGGCCGAGCTCTTTGTGCTCAAGCAGCTCATGCTGCCCGGCGGCACCGAGATAGTCGTAAATTTGCGGACCGGCTTTTGAACCGGTATACCAGGCGGCAGCGACCGCAATCGCGGCAAACACCGTCAATCGAGCTGAAATTTTCGAAAGACCTTCACTTCGCTTAAACAGATACAAAAGCCCGAAAATCGATGCGACGACAGGAATCGCGATGGCAAAATGGACAACAGGAGGATGTAACAGCATGGGTATTCCTTTTATAATGCAGCCCTTCAGGCCACATTAGGATGATATTTGTTTCAATAATATAATACAGACAACTTCCCCTACGTTAATCTTTTCAACCACTCCGGAAGGTTAAGCTTGCCGGCAGTTATCGATATAACCCCCGCTTTATCCATCCTGTGCTACACTCGAAACTCAAATAATCACCGCATGCCGAAGGAATCAACGTGAACGAACGCTCGGAAGTATTGGCCCTCAAGTACCGTCCCCGCCGGTTCGAAGACCTGATCGGCCAGGAGACGATCGCCCAGACGCTTTCGCTCGCCCTCGATTCGGGCCGTCTGTCGCATGCCTATCTCTTCTCCGGCCTGCGGGGTTCAGGCAAAACCTCGACCGCGCGGATCTTCGCCAAGGCGCTGATGTGCGAGCACGGACCGACTTCCCATCCCTGCGAGACCTGCGAACACTGCGTGATGGCCAACGAGGGACGGCATATGGACATTATCGAGATGGATGCCGCCTCCAGCCGCAAGATCGACGATATCCGCGACCTCATCGAACACACGAAATACCAGCCGACCTCGGCGAAATTTAAAATCTTCATCATCGACGAAGTCCATATGCTGACCAAGGAGGCATTCAACGCCCTGTTGAAGACTCTCGAGGAGCCGCCGCCGTTTGTCAAATTCATCCTCGCCACGACCGACCCGCTGAAACTGCCGGCAACGATTCTCAGCCGCACCCAGCATTTCCGGTTCAAAAAGATCTCCAATCAAAATGTTACGGCCCACCTGAGCCATATCCTCAATCTCGAAAACATCACCTACGAACCCGAAGCACTGGAGATCCTCGCGCGCAGCGGTTCGGGAAGTCTGCGCGACACCCTTACCCTGCTCGACCAGGCCATCATCTACTCCAAAAACCATGTCGACGTCACAACCGTCACCGAAATGCTTGGCCTCATCGACCCTCAGTTTTTCGAAAACCTTTTCGCCGTGATATTCGCCAAAGACCGTCCGGCACTCGTAGCCGAGCTCAAGGCGCTCGAAGCCTACGAATCCGAAATGGTCGTCGACGAACTGACCTCCTGGCTCAAAGAGCGGCTCTACAGCGCAGACGCACGTTTTTCACCGCTGATGCTCGAACGTTTTTTCCGCATTCTCAGCGAGGCCAAATCGCTCTTCGCGCTCAACGCGGACGGCAGTTTCGTTCTCGGGCTCGTTTTTTTCAAGATGATCGAGGCACTCAAGGTCAAAGAGATCGATCAGATGATCGAATCACTCGAAGCACAGGTCGCCCGTCCCGATACGCTTGCCTATACGGCGAAGGAGGGACCCGCTGCCGAATCAACACCGGCCGGGTTTCCTGCATCCCAAATCGCCCCCGCGGGCGAAACCGCCGCACCGGCAGCGCCCGAAGCCCCTGTACCGCACCCCGTCACCGATCCCGGTTCCGAAAAGTTCGAGATATTGTGCGAACGCATCGAAGACCGCAGCGCCGAACTCGGAGAGTGCTTCCGCACCTATATCGCCTATGTCTCCTACGAAGACAATATCCTGACATGGGAAAGCTGTGCGGACGACACCTGCCGAAACAAGCTCAAACACGGGTATGCCGCCGTCAAACAGCTCGTCCGCGAAGTCTACGGTTTCGAAACGGCGATCAAACACCGCCCCTGCAGCAAGAAGACACCCGAACCGCCGACAGTGCAACAGGGCACACCGGCTGAGATACCGACCGTGCCCCGCGACAACATACCGGAAGAACGTCCGGCCTACATGGAAAGTTTCGATTCCCCGCAGCAAAACGATGCCGCCGACGCTCCGCAGAGTGCGTCAATGACCGAAGAAATCGAGACGGGAACCGGCAGCTGCGTCACCGGATGCAGCGACCGGGATCTCAGTGTCCGCGAAGTCGACGGCAACGCGATTCTCGAAGAGCCGCTGGTCAAAAAAGCGACCGAACTGTTCGAAGCGACGAAGATCACGATCCAGAACAAGGTCTGACATCGATGTCCGGAGGTACGAAACGCCTGTTCCGGATCGTCTGCTTTTATCTGATTGCGTTCGGCTATCTTTATGCCGCGTCACCGACCGTATCCGTCGAAGCCTCTTACGCCCTGAACAGCACCCCGGCCATCCCTGCCGAAACAGCGTTCACCCCTTTCGATCCCGCCGACCTCCATTTCAACGAGGGCTTCTCGTCCGGACATCTGTGGATCGACGCCGACATCCGCAATCACGGAAGCAGCACACTTGAACAAATCCTGCTGTTGAACAATCCCCTGCTTGAGCAGGTCGACCTTGTCTGCGGAGATGCTCCCCCGCGCCATGCCGGATTGCTGCAGCAAGACCGGCGTCCCTATCTCTATCCCGCTTTCGTACTGCATCTGCCTGCCGGCGGCAACCTGCACTGTCGGCTGCATGTCCGAAGCCTCGCCACCCCATTGCAGTTCGACCTTTCGCTGCAAGATCCCGGAACCGTCTTGCACCATGACCGTCTCCTGCATAACAGCATCCTCTTTTTTCTGGGGATGCTCGCATCGCTGGGCATTTTCGCTCTGATCATGTATCTGTATTCCAAAGATATCAGCTATCTGTACTATCTTTTATACCTCTTCGCACTGACATTTCAGCAAGTCACTTATACCGGTTATCTTCCCTATTACACGCCGCTGTGGTTCAACCGTCTCGACAATCTGATCGTCGTACCGAAAATTGCACTGATGATCGTCACCGCCGCACTGTATGCCCGATCGTTTCTGCAAACACGCCGGTGGGAACGGATCGACCGGATCTACCGGGCCGTTATCGCTTTCGCACTGCTTCAGATTCCGCTCGTAGGCTCGGCATGGCTGTATCTGCCGGAAGTCACCGTACTGACAGGCCTCGTGTTCATCTTTTTCAATACTGCCGCCGCGGTGTATATCTACCGCCACGGCAACAAAGAAGCGCGGTTTTTCATCGCGGCATGGCTCCTCCTGTGCGCCGGCTACTTCCTTATGATCCTCGACGCGCTCGGTTTGGTCTCGATCATGTACCGGTTTCCCGAACTTATCATGGCAATCACCGTCATCGAAGCGATGCTTCTGATGCTCGCTTTCGTCGACCGCTTCCGCATCTATGAACAGCAAAAGCTCCGGCTCGAAAAACAGTACAACTTGCTTCTGAACGAACAAAAGTCGCAGATTGAAGCACGGGTCGCGGAACGTACCGACGCGCTCCATCATGCATTGCAGATCCAAAAAACCCTTTTCAAAGAGCTGCATCACCGGGTCAAAAACAACCTGCAGCTTATTCTCTCCATCATACGCCTGCAGTCGAGGCGGGCCGGGCAGACGGAAACAAAAGAGGAACTTGCCCGGCTGCAAGGGCGCATCGAGACGATCGCCCATACGCACGAAATGCTCTATCAGCACGACCGGACGGAGCGTGTCGACATGAAAGAATATCTGCAGCGTCTCAATCACGCCATGCTGCAGTCGATGTCACAAACGGATTTCCGTTTCGACTGCCGCTGCAGCGTGACACTCCCGCTGCGCGAAGCGGTCTATGTCGGGCTGATCATCAACGAACTCTTCACCAATGCCCTCAAACACGCCCCGGAAAAGATGAAAGATTTTGCCATCGTCATGACGCAAGAATATAAAAACTACCGGCTTGAAATCACAACGCCCTGCCGGAAAAACGACATGCCCGCCAAAAACGGGCTGGGCATGACGATCGTCAGGATTCTCGTTCAAGAACAGCTTGAAGGCACCATGGAACAGGCACAAGACGACTGTACCCGTACCGTCATAAGGTTCAAAGTATGAACAAAATCCTGATCGTCGAAGATGAAAGCCTCGTCGCACACGAAATCGCGGAGACCGTCGCGTCGTTCGGCTTTGAAGTCGCCGCGATCTGCAGCAGCGGCGAAAGAGCACTGAAAATCGCCATGGAAGTGCGTCCGGATATCGTACTCATGGATATCCGTATCAAAGGCGGCAAGAACGGGATCGAAACCGCCCGCGAACTGCAAAACACCTGCCGTCCCGCCGTTATCTTCCTGAGTGCCTACTCCGACAGGGATCACATCGGTCAGGCAACCGATCTTCAGCCCGTCGGCTATCTCGTCAAACCCGTCAATCCCACCGAACTCTTCGCCATGCTCACACTGGCGGGCAAGCGCAACGGCCAGCGCCGCGTCGGCGACATCGTTTTGGATAACGAATTCACTTTCGATACGGCAACCGGACAGCTTTACCGCAACGCGACGCCGATCAAGCTGACTCATCGCGAAGCGCAGCTTCTGTCACTGCTGATCCGCTCGAAACACAAAGTCGTCACCATCTACGAACTCGAATGCGAAATCTGGCCGGACAAGACCCCGAACGAAAGCACCCGCCGTTCCCTGATCAGCCGGCTTCGCGCCAAACTCGACAACCGCTTTATCCAAACCCTGCCCGGGGAGGGGTACCGTATCTTTTTTTAAAGTTTCGATTTTTGCAACGTTTTTGCAACGGTGATATACTATAATAGTAACAAACACTTCAAAGGATGCAAAATGAAAAAATCGACACTGGCTCTGGCTTTTGGAACAGCCGCCCTTCTCGTCGGATGCGGCGGGGGCGGCGGAAGCAGTTCCCCGGGGACGGGCGGCCCCGCAACGACACAGGGGCACCTTGTGGATTCGGGCGTAAAAGGAGCACTCTATGTCTGCGGAACCCAGCGCGGGACGACGGATGAAAGCGGACTGTTCGTCTGTGACGCAAACGCGACGTCCGTCACTTTTTATATCGGAAAACTCCTGCTCGGATGGACGGCATGGCCGACACCCGACGGCGATGTGCGGCCGCAGGATCTCGCCGGAGTTCCCCGAACGACCTTCAACGATCCCGAAGTGATCAAAATCGCACAGTTTCTTCAGTCGCTCGACAAAGACGGTAATCCGGAAAACGGTATCGAGATCGACAGCGGCATGGCAGCCCGCTTCGACACCGGCGTCCAGATCAAAAACGTCAACCTCGACGAACTTATCGCTACCGCCGGTGTCACCGCCGTGGATGCCCAGTCCGCGCTGGAGCATCTGCAAAACACTTTCCTGCCGCACAGCAGCAGCTCCGCCGAAGCCGGTAGCAGCAGCTCGTCACACAGCGGCGGCTTAGACAGTATTTCTTCATCCGATTTGGCAGGCTATACCGTCGTTGCGGAGTACAAAAGCGGCACAAAAATCAACGACATCGAAAAAGTCTCATACATTTTCCTTTCAAACCATAAAGCCATCGTCGTTTTTGAAATTGCCGACGGTTCCGTTTATGTTGCACGCGATGACAATTATCATGAATCCGACGGCAACAATGTCGCTCTGCAAAACCTCGTCTTCGACGACGGCAAACAGCTCGGTGCTTTTTTCGTTTCCGGTATAACAACACCCAATGAGTACAATCAGATCACCGTCGGCCAATCGACCGCGTTACCGTACACAGTGACTGCCATTCTCAGCAATGATGAAAACGGTATCGACGAAGCGACTGTCAAGACGCATATCGTCAGCGCATCATCCAGCAGCTCTTCTGCATCGACGAACTCCGAACTGAACAACGCGAAAAACCTAACGATCTACAACCATGCGAATATCGCCAAACTGATGAACGGAACGACGTTTGACAATCAAAAAAGCTATGAAAGCGATACGCCGATGCACTGTACCGATTACGGATTCGGATCGGCACAGATCAAAACGGAAGACACCGGTCCAGACGGTGCACATGTATTGAGCTATATGTTCACCGGCGAAGCGGCCAGAACAAAAACGATGTGTCTCGAATTCGATGAAGCGGGCACCTCTTACGAAGGTTCAACCAATATCGCATATTACAACTGAATCTTTCCCGCTCCCGGCGTCATCCCGGGTACATGCGGGAATGCACTGCAATCATACCGCCGCTTCCGTCTTTTGGAATCGGCAGCTTTGACGCCGCCGTATTTCCTCTCCCGATAAAATTTGAATCAAAGCTGCCGTTTCCAGCGATGTACTATATCCAGACGTTGTCCAGCAGACGGGTCGTGCCGACGAGGGCTTCGACGAGGATAATCGTATTGCCGATCTCGACATGTTCCGCCGGCGCGAAGCGCCGGTCGACCACCACCGCGTACTCGACTTCCAGCGGTTCGAGTACCGCCGTCATTTCCGCCACGATACGATCGCTTCGCGTCACTCCCTGCATCACCAGTTTCGTCGCACGCTTGAGCGCACGCGGAATTTTGAGCGCCTCTTCGCGTTCTTCCGGCGAGAGATAGGCATTGCGCGAGCTCAACGCCAACCCGTCGTCGTCACGGACCGTTTCGCAGGGTACGATCTCGACGCGCATGAAAAGATTGTTCACCATCGTCTCGATCAGCATCAGCTGCTGCGCGTCCTTTTTGCCGAAATAGGCCCGGTCCGGGGCGACGATATTGAGCAGTTTGTTCACGACCGTCAAAACCCCGGAAAAATGCCCAGGACGCGATGTGCCCTCGAGGATATAGCCTCGAACGTCCGGGGCACAGACCGTCACTTCGTCACGGCCGTACATCTGCGAAACCTCCGGATAAAAGAGATAATCCACCCCCGAAAGCTCGCAAATCTTTTCGTCGGCCTCGATACGGCGGGGATAGGCGTCGAGATCTTCGCCCGCGAGAAACTGCGTCGGGTTGACAAAGATCGACACGACAACGATGTCGTTCTCCTGCCGGGCCGCAGCGATCAGTGCCCGATGCCCCGAATGCAGCGCCCCCATCGTCGGAACGAACCCGATCGTCCCGCTGTGTGCTTGAAGGGCCGCTTTGAGATCGGCCGGTGTACGCAAAATCTTCATCTTTTAAGCCTCTATGGAATATAATCGCCATTATAACCTATACAACAAACCGCTTTACACGGGAGAGATTTTGGACCATTACGAATACGGCGAACTGCTCAAAACACTCAAAACGAAAATGGAAAACATTACCGGCGTCGTCCAGCCGGAAAAGATCGAAAAGCGCCTTGCCGAGATCGAAGAGCTGGAGAACTCTCAGGACTTCTGGAACGACGCGGCCCGCGCGGCGGCCGTGCAGAAAGAGAAGACCCAGCTCGAGCGCAAACTGGAAAAATACCGCATCGCGGCCAACGCCGTCAACGACGCCGCGGAACTTTACGAAATGGCGAAGGAAGAGAACGACGAAGAGACCGTCCAGACGCTTTTCGACGAGGCGGAAGCGCTCGAAGAGCGGGTGCGTACGATGGAAATAGAGACCCTGCTCAGCGGTCCGAACGACGCCAGCAACGCGATCGTCTCCATCCACCCCGGCGCCGGCGGCACCGAGTCGCAGGACTGGGCCTCGATGCTGCTTCGGATGTATACGCGCTGGGCGGAACGGCACGGTTTCAGTGTTGAAACACTCGACTACCAGGCCGGAGAAGAAGCCGGCATCAAAGATGCTTCCATTCTGATCAAGGGCGAAAACGCCTACGGCTACCTCAAGGTCGAAAACGGCATCCACCGGCTCGTACGTATCAGCCCGTTCGACTCCAACGCCAAACGCCACACCTCTTTCACCTCCGTCATGGTGTCGCCTGAAATCGATGACGATATCGATATCGTTATCGAGGACAAGGACATCCGCATCGACACCTACCGCGCTTCGGGTGCGGGCGGTCAGCACGTCAACAAGACCGAATCCGCTATCCGGATTACGCATGAGCCGACCGGGATTGTCGTGCAGTGCCAAAACGACCGCAGCCAGCACAAGAACAAAGCCACGGCGATGAAGATGCTCAAATCCCGCCTGTACGAGTACGAACTCGAAAAACAGAAAGCCGAAGAGGAGGGAATCGAAAAAAGCGACATCGGCTGGGGGCATCAGATCCGTTCGTACGTCATGCAGCCGTACCAGCAGGTCAAAGACACCCGTTCCAACGAAGCCTACTCCAATGTCAGC
This sequence comes from Helicobacteraceae bacterium, assembly GCA_027083665.1. Taxonomy (GTDB): domain Bacteria; phylum Campylobacterota; class Campylobacteria; order Campylobacterales; family Sulfurimonadaceae; genus Thiomicrolovo. The sequence continues at coordinate 3,556 of JALWNV010000225.1, read as the reverse complement.
GGTATTCTCGACGGTGATATCGACAAAATGCTCGAAGGGGTATTGATCGCACAAAGCAGGGGGTAAATTCATGCGTATCTCATTTTTTCTCGTCCCGATCATCGCGGTGATACTCGCCGGCTGCGGCGAAGGCACTCATACGAAAACCCTTTCGCGGCCCTTTATCGCCGGCAAGACGGCCGTGCCGCAGCACTCCCCGTATTCCGAAGCGATTGCGGCGAAAAACACCGAGATCGAAAAAGCGAAGATCGAAGCGCAGACCAAAGAGAAGATCGCGCAGATCGAAAAAGAGAAGGCGCTCGGCGTACAGCAGATCAAGAGCGAGACGGATCTCTCGCGTGCCGAAACCGACAAAGAGATTACGATCAAGGAGCTCGAAGCCCAGAAGATCGCCATCGAAAAAGAAGAAGAGACCAAACGGCTCGCACTCGAAAAAGAGCACGAATACCGGCTGGGAATCCTCGCGCTGGTCGGAACCGCCCTGCTGGCACTGTTCGGTTTTCTCTTCTACCACAATCACAAAAAGCGTCAACATGAAAAAGAGGAACGTCAGCATGAGCGCGAGCTGCAGCTGCGGATGCAGGAGCAGGAGCTGAAGATGCAGATGGCCAAGGAAATGCTCGGTGCGCTCGCATCCGACAAAATCCCGCCCGAGCAGAAAAACCGCCTCATCGAAACGATCCACCACGCGACATCGGGACACCTTCTCGAACACAAACCATGAAAACCGCACAGAACCGTCTGCTGCGCGAGTGTGCGCTCGACGAGACGTGCGCCTACCTGAGCGGCCGCCACCAGACCACCCACTTCAAAGTCATATCAAACGCTTCAGCCGAATATTGCGATCACCTCGTTTCCCGCGGCTGGCGACGTTTCGGCGAGATGTTCTTCCGGCCCATCTGTGCCGGATGCCAGGCTTGCGAAAGTGTGAAAATCGATGTCGATGCCTATACCTTCAGCCGCTCGGAAAAGCGGGTAATGCGAAAGAACCGCCATATCAGAACCTTTATCCGGCGTCCGAGCATGACCCGGACGCATCTGGAACTCTTCATCGCCTACCATCGCTATATGCATGAGCGGCGCGGATGGGAAGAGCAGCCCGTTACCCCGGAGAACTACTATACCTCATTTGTACAGGGCCATAACGATTTCGGCTACGAAGTCCTCTATTTCGACGGCAGCAGACTTGTCGGCGTCGACCTGATCGACATTCTTCCTTCGGGAATCTCCTCGATCTATTTCTACTACGATCCCGACTACGCTCGGCTTTCTCCGGGGAAGTACTCGCTTTTGCGGCAGATCCTCATGGCAAAAGAGCGGGGGTTGCGCTGGATTTATCTGGGCTATTATGTACAAGGATGCCCGAGCCTGGAATATAAGCGCGACTATCGTCCGCAATGGCGGCTGACAGGCCGTCCCGACGAGCAGGAACAGGCCCGATGGTCCCCTCTGGAGTAACACCTCGTATCGGATGGGCGCTGCCGGCGCTATTGCTCTCTCTTTCGGCATTTGCCCGGACACCCTCTCTTCCGGAATCCCTCGATGCCCGCTACAGCATCTCCTATGCGTTTTTCAGCGATATCGCCGAAACGACATTGCAATTCCGCCGCGGTCACGGCCGCTACCGTATCGAAGCCAAGGCCTGGCTCAAGGGCTTCGCCGCCTCCCTGGCACATCACCACAGGGAATTTCATACCAGCGAAGGGCTCGTCACTGCCGACGGCAGACTTCTGCCCCGGCGCTATACCGTTATCCGTACACTCGACGATTTCCGGCGCGAACAAGTGTATACCTTTGATTACAAACGAAATACCGTCTGGCTGACGCAGTCCGTCGACCGGAACATCAGCGAACGCCGTTTCAATCCTCAGAACCTTGCTTTCGAAACATCAGTCGTCAGGAAACATGAAACACGCTATTTCCGGATGAACTTTTTTGCAAGGGACGATTTGCTGACACTCTATTTCAATGCCAGAAGCCTGCTCGACAACCCTTCTGTTCCGGTCAAAAAACGGCTGAGGGCCGTCGGATCCCGCAACGGCACGGTTATTCTCGAAACACTTCCTCCCGGTTCGGTGAACGCGTTGCTCCATAGCCCGCTCAATAGACTCGTATGCCGTGTTTTTATCGACCAGGATATCTTCCGCAGCAAAAAGGGTGAACTCTATATCGGACTCGACAAATTGCTGCTCGTCAACGAGGCCGTTTTAAAAGATGTGTTTCTCTTCGGTGATCTGTATGTGGAGCGGGTAAAGAATACCGAGTAGTCTCTTCTTCCGGCTCCGCATCACATGCTTGGCAGCGGACAGCTTTGTCCAAGGCGGCTGATAATATGCCAACTTTCATCGGATACTGAAATAGCGTGACGCTAAAGCTGTCGATACCGAGCATATGGAATCGGAAGCTTTAGACCCGCTTATACCCAACACTCTTTCCCAGTGGAGCAGTAATAATGAGAATGGCATTTTGTGCGAGAGAAAACGTACTGCATACGCCCGATGCAGTTTTTTATAAATGATATAGGGGAAGATATTCCGGGAATCCCCGGAACGAAGCGATATCTAGCCGTTGCGTTTCTTGATAATCTCTTCGGCGACGTTGCGCGGAACTTCGGAGTAGTGGTCGAATTCCATCGCGTAAGTCGCGCGGCCCTGTGTCGAAGAACGCAGGTCCGTGGAGTATCCGAACATCTCCGAAAGCGGTACGAACGCGTCGACGATCTTGTTTCCGCCGCGATCACCCATATTGTTGACCTGGCCGCGACGACGGTTGAGGTCGCCGATGACGTCACCCATGTACTCTTCGGGCACCTCGACCTCGACCTTCATCATCGGCTCGAGGATTGCGGGATCGGCTTTGCGAGCCGCTTCTTTGAAGCCCATGGAAGCGGCGAGTTTAAACGCCATTTCCGAGGAGTCGACATCATGGTACGAACCGTCGTAGAGCGTGACGTCCACGTCTTCGATCGGATAGCCGGCAAGGACGCCGTTTTGCATCGCTTCCTCGCACCCTTTCTCGACCGCAGGGATGAACTCTTTCGGAATGACACCCCCTTTGATCTCGTTGTGGAAAGTAAAGCCGGTACCCGCATCCGCCGGTTTGACGCGCAGATAGACGTGACCGAACTGACCGCGACCGCCGGACTGCTTGGCGTATTTGTACTCCTGCTCGACCTCTTTCTTGATCGATTCGCGGTAAGCGACCTGCGGCGCACCGACTTCCGCCTCGACTTTGAACTCGCGGAACATACGGTCGACGATAATCTCGAGGTGCAGTTCGCCCATTCCCGAGATAATCGTCTGACCCGACTCTTCGTCCGTATGGACACGGAAAGAGGGGTCTTCCGCCGCCAGTTTCTGAAGCGCGATACCCATTTTCTCCTGGTCAGCTTTGGTTTTGGGCTCGACCGCGACGGAGATAACCGGATCCGGGAAGTCCATCCGCTCGAGAACGACTTTGTCGGACGGATCGCAGAGTGTGTCCCCCGTCGTCGTCGATTTCAGACCGACGACCGCACCGATCTCACCCGCATAGATCTCTTTGATCTCTTCACGCT
>JALWNV010000224.1 GCA_027083665.1 Helicobacteraceae bacterium | reverse complement strand
ACCATCGACCATGCGCCCATCTGGTGCAGCGTTGACCTGCGCGACGGCAACCAGGCGCTGGTGACACCGATGAATCTCGATCAGAAACTTGAACTCTTCGACCTCCTGCTCAAACTCGGTTTCAAGCATATCGAGGTGGGGTTCCCTTCCGCTTCGAAGGTCGAATACGACTTTTTGCGTACCCTTGTCGACCGGAGTCTGATTCCCGACGACGTGACGATCCAGGTACTGGTACAGGCGCGGGAGCACCTGATCGACAAGACTTTCGAAGCGCTCGCAGGCGTCAAAAAGGCGATCGTGCACCTGTACAACTCCACCTCGGTGGCGCAGCGCAAGATCGTCTTCAAAAAAGAGCAGGACGAGATTGTCGACCTGGCGCTCGCGGGAGTCGATATGGTTAAAAGCAGAGCCGAAAACCACGACGGTGAGATCATGCTGGAGTATTCGCCCGAAAGTTTCACCGGAACCGAGCTCGAATTCGCCGCACGCATCTGCAATGCGGTTACCGCACGGTGGGGCATCTCGGAAAAACGGCCGGTCATCATCAATCTGCCGGCCACCGTGGAGATGGCGACACCGAACATCTACGCCGACCAGATCGAGTGGATGGGACGGCACCTCGATAATCGTGAACACGTGCTGATCTCGACGCATACGCACAACGACCGCGGCACCTCCGTCGCCGCAACCGAACTGGCCCTGCTCGCCGGGGCCGACCGCGTCGAGGGAACGCTTCTGAGCAACGGCGAACGCACCGGGAATGTCGATATCATCACCCTCGCGCTCAATATGTACACGCAGGGTGTCGATCCGCAGCTGGACTTCAGCGACGTCAACACCGTCGTCAAGGTCGTCGAACACTGCACCGACATCAAAACACACGTGCGGCATCCGTATGTCGGCGAGCTGGTCTACACCGCGTTTTCCGGATCGCACCAAGACGCCATCAACAAGGGGTTGGCCTACCAGCGCGCCAAAAGCGACCCGCTGTGGGAGGTCCCCTACCTGCCGATCGACCCCGCGGATGTCGGCCGGACGTACGAGAGCATCATCCGCATCAATTCGCAGTCGGGCAAAGGCGGCGTGGCCTACATTCTCGAAGACAAATTCGGCTATCACCTGCCCAAAAGAATGCACCCCGAAATCGGGCGCATCGTGCAGGCGGTCACCGATCAGGAGGGGCGTGAGCTGAGCCCGGAGGAGATTCTCGACATATTCGAAAAGACCTATTTCGAGCCCGAAACACACATCGAGTTCGTCGATATGGCGATCAACTCGGAAACGACCAAAGACGGTGTGGTCAACTGCCGGCTGACCTATCGGTACAAGGGCAGGGAGATCACATCAGAAGGTAAAGGTAACGGCCCGATCGACGCCTGCCGCAAAGCGCTCAAAGAGGGCTATCCGCATCCGTTCGTGCTGCGCTCCTATGCCGAGCACTCCTGCGGCGAAAAGTCCTCGGCAAAAGCCGTCGCCTATATCGAGATCGAAACCGAAGATTTCGGTTCTTTTTTCGGTGTGGGACGTGACACCGACATCACCCTCGCCGGCGTCAAGGCGATGTTCAGCGCACTGAACCGGGCCTACAGCGAATAAGCAAGGCTGTTCCCGCTCTGCAGCCGTTAAAATATTATCCTTCAGCGCACCTCCGGCGCGCTCCGCCATTTACCATTCACTCACGGTCTTTAAAAACTGAACCCCGCCGAAATCTCCGGGTAGCCGCGGCCGCTGTCGCCGCCGCTGTCGCGCGAATACCGCTCCTGCACCCAGCCCGCGGAGACGTAGCCGTTCCCCTGTACAACCGAGATCCCTGCCCGGCCGCCGTAGGTATCGTAATCGTCGTCATCGCCGCTGACGAACGTGTGACGGTAAAACCCTCCGATATAAGGGCGGATCCTGCTCTGCAGGGGAATAAAATAGGTCACAGGCACATCCACCTCGTTAAGTGTCGGGTTCCCCCCGAACCAGCCGCGGTACCCCAGTCCCACGGACAGACCGCTGATCGCGTAGTAATTGGCCGTGACGCCGACGATAGTATAGTTGCTGTTATAGCCGCTGCCGCTGCCGACCGTCAATGCGACATTTTTCTGTCCCTTGTCAAACACCCCCGCATGCACAACCAGGGCCGATGCGACAAGCCATCCCGTTATTTTTTTCATATTGTTCCTTTAAAACAGCAGTGAATCTTCCGCTTCGGACACGCGTTTCTCCGGCGGCGGCGACAATTCGGTGAAATACTCCGTCACGCCGCCGCGGTGTGTCTCGATCACCCCCTCGGGCTTTTTGAATTTTCGCGGCACCTGGGGATAGAGTTTCAGCAGACGGGTATAATAATACCGAAACGCCGGCGCCGCGGCCCGTCCGCCCGTCTCGCCGCGCCCCATCGGCGAATTGTCGTCGTTGCCGATCCAGACCACCGTCTCCACGCTGGGAGAGTAGCCCGCGAACCAGGCGTCGATGGACTTGTTGGTCGTCCCCGTCTTGCCTGCGACCTCTATCCCTCTCACCGCCGCGTTTCTTCCCGTGCCGCGGCGCACGACGTCGCGAAGAATCGTCGTCATCAAAAAGGCCTGCTGCGGTGAGGTGATGCGCTTGTGTACGGGCTCCGCACGCCACTCGTGTTCGCGGTTTTTCAGCGAACGGATCAGATAGGGGGTGCTCTGTACGCCGCCGGCGGCGAAAGAGGTATAGTAGCCCGCCAGATCCAGCGGCGAAAGCGTAATGCTGCCCAGCGCCAGGGAGAGATCGTGCGGCAATCGCTTGAATCCGTAGCGGGAGAGCTCGCGCAGCATACGGGAAAGCCCGATATCGGTTACCAGGTTGATCGTCGCGAGATTGCGCGAATGCACCAGCGCTTCACGCAGGGTCATCAGCCCCTTGTAATCGCGCTCGTAGTTTTTCGGCTGCCATTTCTTTTCGCTGCCGTTGCTGTCGTAATCGTAGGTACGAGCGATATCGACAAGTTCCGTCGCTCCCGAATACCCCAGGTCCAGTGCCGCCTGATAGATAAACGGTTTGAAAGCGGAACCGGGCTGACGCCGTGCCTGCGTCGCACGGTTGAACGCGCTTTTTTGA
>JALWNV010000223.1 GCA_027083665.1 Helicobacteraceae bacterium | reverse complement strand
GCCTACCGCCACCGCGAGGAAATCCGGATGTACCGGCAGCAGGTCAAAAGCGCCGATGAACGCGTCACGAGCGCGCGGGGCGATTACTTTCCCGGTATCCGGCTCAACGGTGACTTCACTCATAATGAAGTCAACGAAGACCTGCAGCTGTTTGTCCCCAAACAGCAGTGGAACGCACTCGTCAGCGTGAAATGGAATCTCTTCGAAGGGATGAAAACGCGGGCGAAGATCGAGGAGCGGCGCGCCGGAGTTCTCAAAAGCCGTGCCGAGCTGAGCGACGCAAAACTGCGTATCCGGCAAGAAGTCGCCGACGCGCAGGTGAGCGTATTGAAAAACCGCGACGCCCTGCAGCTGTCGAAAAGCCTGACCGAAGCGGCGAAAGAGAAGTTCGTCCAGGCGCAAAAACGCTACGAACACGGCCTGTCGGACTACATCGAGCTGCAGCAGGCACGCCAGGGATACATCGACGCCAGCGCCGCACTCGTCACCAGCTACTACGACTTTTTCATCGCGCTCGCGACACTGGACCGTGCGGTAGGAAGATAGGCTGAAAGGCGGTCTTGCCGCAGCTATGACTGATTCAGCAAATTCCCCCGAGTCAGTGGCACGTCACCTCACCGCTTGGAGGATACCAGCAGTCGGAGACGACATCGCCACGATCGTATGTGATGATTCTATGCAGAACCCCCTCCTCGTAAAATCCGAATCCAAGGGCCGTTCCGTCTTTTTTCCCGTCGATATACGGTTCCTGCCAATCCAGCTTGCCGTCAAACCCGTAAAGGCATGAAATATAGGTGTCATCCTTAGGATCACCGTTGGTATCGATCTGATAGCCGAAGCCGTCATATGCGAGGTCGCATACCCTGTCGTTTGTCGTATCGATATTGGTCGCGACACAGTATCCCGATCCGTCGTTATGATATTTCAGTATTTGCGATGTTCCGCAATCGGGGCATTGGTATTGATCGTCCCGGCAGGTTAGCGCGGTGAACTCGACGATGATTTTTCCGCTGACCTCTCCCGCTTCGGCATCGACCTCGGCCCTGCCGGCATCGGTGGAACTCGTCAGCTGAACGACCGCCTGTCCGTTGGAGACGACGGCACTCGATGCCGACAGCCGACCGGCCGTTGTCGTAAACGTCACCACCGTTCCGTCTTTTAACGGGTTACCGTCTTTGTCGGACACGGTCGCCGTAATCGTCGTCGTCGATTTTCCATCCGCTTTGATCGACGACGGATCGGCGTCGAGAACTACCGTACCGGGATCGGTCAGGTTCATATCCAGGGTAATCGTCGTCCAGTGATCATAATGAGGCCCAGTAAAGTTGGAGTTCGTCACCATGACGATCAGCTCCGTACCGTTTTCGGCATATTTTTTTACATTCGGCACCGTCAATGTCTTCGAAGCGCTATGGTCAAGAAACTCGATCTTATCCGTCACCGTGAAAACGGTGATATCCACCAGTCTCTGATCGACGGAAAGGTTCAACACGGTATTTTCTCCCACTGTGGAGTCCAGCGAACGGATACGAAACGTTTGCGCAGACAAATCGAAATAGCCTTGACGAAATCGCTTGGAATTTTCTTTTTTCGTCAGTTGTACGACACTGTCCGTCTGGTCGAGTATCTCTTGTTTTTTCTGATGATAGATACCACCCGTCATCCATTGACGAAGCGCCAGTTCATAATCCAGCACAAGATGGTAGTCCGTCGTCTTGTTGATAGCGTCGACGGGGCTCTTTCCGTTAAGAATCTCCAAATAAATGTCCAGAACAATTGACTTGCCGTATTTCCCGACGAGATACTTGATAAAAGGTGCCATACCGTATCCATGCATACCCGCCACTTCCATATCGTTCGCGGTATTGTTCACTCCTTCAAAAAGTCCGACTTTCGCCGTTTTGAAAACTTCCGATACATAATCGGGGTTATCGGAAAACATCTCCTCCGACCAAACGGCACACGCTTCGTTCAACCAATGCAGTTCCACGCCGAAAGTACTTTTGAAATATTCTCCGTATCGGGGATCGTAAAGATTCTGCACGAAGTGAAAGAACTCATGCCCTGCCGTTACCCGAAGTGCGGAATGTCGGTCCAGATAGTCTTTGTTGAACAATATCGCGCTGTAATTCGGGGTACGCAAAAGTGAAGCACTCGTTGTCGTTTTGGTGAACAGCCCGTAGGTGCCTCTATCCAGTTTTTTTACAAACACTTCGACGGGCCACTCGGTTCTTCGGGAGTAATCGAATCCCATTGAGCTATAGGTATCGTACGCCTCTTCCAGATCGTCACCCAGACTCTCCACGTCATCCGCGCCGGCACCGTATCGAGAGTAGTAGATGGAAAAATGGTCGGTCTTGTGCACGGCCTGGTTTTTCAGATAAAAATAATCGAGAAGGTTGAGGCTGTTTTCTGACTTCTCCTCTGTCGCCCGCGGACTCCCGACACCCTTGTCGTCACTGATCAATGCAGCGGAGGCCCTCTTTTCCGTACCGCTATTCTTAACGGCATATCCCCACCCCTCTTCGGAGGTACTCGGCACGAATGCCTTGAAAGCGGCAACGATGTAACCGTTTCCTTCGCCCGTCACATTCATATCCGGCCATGGCAAAGACGGCAGCGAGTCGGGCAACCCTTCTACCCGATAGACCTTTGAGCCGAGACTTTCCGAAAACCCATGGGTCTCACCTTCCACTTCATACAGCGTCAACTCCGTTTCTTCCGAAAACATTCCGGACGGGATAGTGAGTTTGAAGCCGTCTGCGGCAAGCACGCCGCCTTCGCTGCCGATCCTGGTACTTGACAGAAGTATCTTTTCGGTCCTCTGGCTGCTCGAACTGATGCCGCTCCATTCATCGAGAAGCTCTTCGACACTGCCGCATCCACTGGAAAATGCAATCATCATTCCCGTTATCAAGGCGGTAAAAAGGTATACCCTTGTTTTCATAACTTATCTCCTTTGCATCTGCCGAAAAACATCTGCTGTACACTATCGCTGAAGCAGTCTTGATTTGTGCCCTTTCCTGACTCTCATCTGTAACAACCGTTAACAATAGTGTTATTTACTACTGTCTTAATCACATGATATGATATATAT
>JALWNV010000222.1 GCA_027083665.1 Helicobacteraceae bacterium | reverse complement strand
GTTGTACATGGGGACCTCCTGTCCTTACGCCTCGCTGCCCGCTGCGGCTTCTGCCGCCGGCTCGGCTGCTTTTTCTTCCGGCTTCTCTTCGGTTTTTGCGGATTTGTTCGCTTTTTCGACCAGGTCGTTCCAGGCTTTGACTTCGCGTTTGGAATCGTATTTGATCGTGACGAAACGCAGCAGCTCTTCGTTGATGCGGAAACGGCGCTCGATCTCTCCGATGGCGGACGGATCGATCGTATAGTAGACGACGTGGAAATAACCGCGCGGGTTTTTTTCAATCGGATAGGCGAGCTTTCGCATGCCCATCGCGTCGCGTGCGGCGATTTCGCCGCCGTTGGAAGTGATGACTTCTTCGATCGCGGCGATGCTGTTTTGGATCTCTTCAGCTGTCAGTGTCGGTTTGACAATGACAAGGTTTTCGTAATGTCTCATGTAGAGTATTTCTCCTTATGGTTTTGGCCCCTTCTGGCTCCGGATACAAACGGTTTCGTATCGCGATACATGCTTGGCGTTGCAAAGCACGAAGAGTAAGGAACGCGTGATATTACATAAACTTCGCTTAATTTAAGGTGAAATTTATCTACAGAATGGATTGTACCTGCAAGAATGTGGCGAGCAGGAGCGCATTTTTATCCCCGGCCCCGGCGGATTTCATTTTGAGTTCGCTTCGGCCGAGCAGCGTGAGCAGTTTCAGATACTGATCCTGCTGCAGCCGGATGCTCTGCTGCGAGCGGGCCTGCTCGATTTTCGGAGGCAGTTTGTAGCCGAGGACGTCAGCGGAATCGGCTCTGCCGGTCAGCCGGATTGAGGCATAGAAGAGAAAGAGCTGGGAGATATGATTGGCCAGAGCGACGAGCAGGCGGATTTCGTCTTCGCCGCTTTCGAGCAGGCGCTGCAGCAGCGGCCGGAAATCTTTTTTCTGCAGCAGCGCGTCGATCAGTTGGTCGACTTTGACTTCGGCGACTCCGTAGACCAGTTCGTCGATCTCTTTGATACCGATGCGGCCGGGGAGCAGGGCGAGTTTTTGCAGTTCGTTGACGCTCAGCGCCATGTCGCCGTTTTGCGATTCGAGCAGGTGGGCGGCGGCATAGGGGTCGAGGTCGATTCCCAGCGCCCGGGCTTCGCCGAGAATGATTTGGCGCGCTTCGTTGGGAAAGGGCCGAAACAGGCGTACGGCACTCCCCCCGGTTTTGGCGGTAAATGCCGAGGTGGCGCTTTTTTTGAAATCACTGCCGTAGTAGGCGTAGATGAAGCGGTTGTCGGGATTTTTTTTTACGATCTCCAAAATGGCCAGCAGGTCGTTTCTGGGAACTTTTTTTTCAGTTTTGACGATCAGAACATTGGCCCCGCCGAACAGCGATCCCTGCGACAGATGTGCCTTTGCCGCAGCAAGGCTGTACTCGTCGAAATAGATGTTGAGGAGATTGGCATCTTCGATATCGGCGAGCCGTTTGGTATAGTATTCGATCATGAAATGGCTTTCGCCGTAGAGCATGACGGCATGCGGCGCTTCGTTGCGGCTTAAAAGCGCGTCGAGTTCCTGCCGCTTCATGCAGGCTCCTGTGCGAGGGCGTGCGAGGCGATCTTCCTGACGAAGGTCGCATGGATCTTCGCGGTCGCCAGGTTGACGTTGTCGATACGTACCTCGATATCGTCGAAAAGTGTCAGCGGGACGGTCGTCGTGACCTTCAGCCGGGCACCGCGCAGCGGTGCCGTCATTTCCGCGGCGAGTTCCGGTTCGGTCCCCTGGATGCGTGCGGTGACGGTTTCGCCGAGATGTTCGTGTGCCCAGCGGGCGAATTTGCGGTCCATGAAACGCAGCTCGATATCGGCTGCTTCGCGCTCTTTTTCGCTGATGGCGAAGCACAGGGCGTCGATATTGCGCAGGACGTAGGAGCTCTCCGTTTTGTCCCCCGCCCGGATCGCCTTGCACAGCCGGTGGACGATGAGGTCGGAGTAGCGGCGGATGGGGGAGGTGAAGTGGGTGTATTTTTCAAAACCCAGCCCGAAATGCCCGACATTGTCCGGGGCGTAGCGCGCGCGCATCTGCGCGCGGATGATGAGGGTGTCGACCTCGTGTGCGAGCCCGCGCTTCGCCGCTTCGTGCTGTATGGCGGTGATGGTTTCCTTGAGGCTTTCTTTTTGTTCGACCATGATCCCGATGCCGGCGAGTTCGGTATAGAGGTTCTGCAGTTTCGCCGGACTCGGCGGCTCGTGGATGCGGAACACGCCGCGTTCGAACATCGCCGCCGCGGCTTTGTTCGCCAGGAGCATGCAGTCCTCGATCAGGGCGTGCGACGGGGTCTCTTCGGCGACGCTCACGTCGATGATGTTCTGCTGTTCGTCGAGGGTCATCTCCAGCTCATCGGAACGGAAATCGAAGCCGGTTCTGAGGCGTTTTTCACGCAGGGCGTCGGTGAGTTTTTGCAGCTGCAGCAGGTTGGCGATGACCGTGCGTTCGTCCTCTTTTTCGGATGTGACTTTTTGCGGATTTTCAAAGATTTTATCCACTTCTTCGTAGTTGAAACGCCGCTTGGAGTGGATGATCGCTTCGAAGAGTTCGCTCTCGCGCACTTCGAGCGTGTCGGGGTCGAGCACCAGCTTGAAAGTGTAGGCGAGCCGGTCGACATGCGGCTGCAGCGAGCACAGCGTTTCGGAGAGTTCGCGCGGCAGCATCGGGATGGAACGGTGCGGCAGGTAGATGGAGAAGCCGCGGTAGATCGCCTCGGCGTCGATGGGGCCGAAAGGGGTTACGTAGGCGCTGACGTCGGCGATGGCGACATAGAGCGTATGTGATTGGGGCAGATAGCAGACGGCGTCGTCGAAATCCTTGGCGGTCACGGGGTCGATAGTGCAAAAGGGCAGATGCCGCAGGTCTTTTCGCCCGGGATATTTCGCGGCGTCGGCGTGTTTGTCGAAGCTTCGGGCCGTTTTTTGTACCTCTTCGTCGAAGGCGTCGTGTTTGTTGTATATGGCCAGTACGATCTTTTCGTCGACGAGCGGATCGTCGAGATTGCCGAGAATTTCCATGATCTCGTTTGTCTGATTGTTGATTTTGAAAAGCGTTCCCTCTTCGTAGTGCTGCAGCTCGTTCGGT
>JALWNV010000221.1 GCA_027083665.1 Helicobacteraceae bacterium | reverse complement strand
GTCCCACCTCTTCGGCGATCGTTTCGACATCGGGTTCCTTGCCGTTTTCCTGCAGGTATTTTCGCATGATCTTGTTGATACGGTTGATCGTTTCGATCATGTGGATCGGAATCCGGATCGTACGCGCCTGGTCGGCGATGGCGCGGCTGATGGCCTGGCGGATCCACCAGGTCGCGTAAGTCGAGAACTTGTAGCCTTTTTGGTATTCGAACTTGTCGACGGCTTTCATCAGGCCGATATTGCCCTCCTGAATAAGATCGAGGAAGGGAAGACCGCGGTTGGTATAGCGCTTGGCGATCGAGACGACGAGGCGCAGGTTCGATTTCGCCATACGGGTCTTGGCTTGTTCGGAGATCGCTTTACCGCGTTTGATCTGTTCGAGAATATCGGCGAGCTTTTCGGGTTCCATGTTGAATCCGCCTTTGGAGGCCTCTTTGGTCTGAACCAGCTTCTTGATTTCCATGTAGGTTCCCACCATCGTCGCCTCGGGGACCCGCGCGGCGATCTCCTCTTTGCTGAGGTTGGTAATGTTCGCGACGATCTCGGCATGGTTTTTTCGCAGCTGATCGTTGAACAGCGGCAGTTTGTATTCGAGACGTTTGAGCTCCTTCTCGAAACCTTCGTCGCTTTTGAGAGAAGTCTCCATCGACTTGACCAGCTCGTTGATCAGCTTGGAGGTCGGTCCGAGATCAAGCAGACGCTCCTTGAGCACCTTTTTCTTGTAGCTGGCGATCAGATAATAATGGACAATTTCTTCGGTCAATTCGCCGTCGAGCGGGCCATCAGGGAGTTTCTCGGTGGCTTTCATCCACTCTTTTTTCGCTTTTTCCAGCGCCTTGAAGCTCGAGGCGACGAGGTCGACACGTTTTTTGTCCTTGGCGCTGAGTTTCGTTTCCGCACTCTCGTCGCTTTCGTCATCGCCGCTGTCCTTGTCGTCTTCGAAGCTTTTGAAGAGCTCTTTGACACGCCGTTCGCGGTTGATCAGCGGCTCTTTGTAATCGAGGATGAAATCGATGAGATAAGGGACCGAACAGATGGCGTCGATGATGATGCTTTCACCGAATTCGATCCGCTTGGAAATTTCGATCTCCTCTTCTTTGGTCAGCAGCGGAATCTGCCCCATTTCGCGAAGATACATACGTACAGGCGAGTCCGAGCGCGACCACTCCATCAGTTCGTGCTGCTTGAGAATATCGAAATCCTCTTCGCTGGCGTTTTCGATGAACTTGCGTTGGGCGTCGCGGCGGGCTTCGGCCTCCTGCTCGTTCATCAGTTTGGCGTGCTCGGATGCCGTATAGAGGCAGCGGTTGTACTTCTGTGCCAGTTTAAGGACGTTTTTGGCCTGTGCGGCGGTAGGGTTTTTGTCGAAAAGTTCTGCGATCGATTCGTAGGTGATGCAGTTTTTCGAAGGGTGATCTGCGAAAAGTTTTTCCAGTGCTTTGTTGAGTTCTTTGGCGGTCATCTGCGGATAGGCTCCTGCTCAGAGGGGGTGTGTTGATTTTTTAAGATTAAAGGGCACCTCTAAAAACCCTATACGGATCTCAGAGGGTTTTTGAGGCATGAGATTTTCTCTGTTTTCGGCGCAGGCATAGCCGAAGCTACGTCCAGACGGAAACGGAGGAAAGATCGTGCCTCAAAAGCCCTCCCGCAGGGCGTTACAGAGAAAGCCAAACTCTGCGTTGCCGCTTCTTGACTTGGCTAAGGCCAGGCCTTCAAAGCAGCGCCTTGATTGTGACTTTCTCTGTAACGCTGAGACTGCATAGGGTTTTTAGAGGTGCCCTAAAGTTGGATTATACCGAGTTGAGACTTATTGTTCCCTTTTTGCTGAGTGCAAACAGCGCATATTAATTAATATCTAAATATCCTGGGCTCTCCGGCTTATCGCTTTGGGAACATTTTCGATATAATCGCAAAAAAATTTCAGGAAAGATGCCTATGAATACGCTTGAAGGAAAAGTCTGGAGATTCGGAAAGGATATCGATACCGATCTGATTATTGCGGCCAGATATCTCAATACTTCCGATCCCAAAGAGCTTGCGAAGCATGTGATGGAGGATGCCGATCCCGACTTCGTCAACAAGATGACACCGGGCGACATTATCGTCGCCGACGAGAACTTCGGCTGCGGTTCGTCGCGCGAGCATGCTCCGATCGCACTCAAAGCCGCCGGCATCGCCGCCGTCATCGCACCGACATTCGCACGGATCTTCTATCGCAACGCGTTCAATATGGGTCTGCCGATCTTCGAACTCGAAGAGAGTGCGGAGATCCGGGAAGGGGATGTCGTCTCCATCGATATGGATGCGGGAACGATTACGGACAAGACGACGGGAAAGACCTATTCGTTCACACCGATTCCGCCTTTTATGCAGGAACTGCTCTCCGCGGGAGGCCTGATGAACTACGCCAAAAATGAAATCGAGACAGGAGACGCGAAATGAATGCCTATACCATTGCACTGATCAAAGGGGACGGTATCGGTCCCGAGATCGTCGACGAGGCCGTGAAAGTTCTCGACGCGGTCGCCGCTTCGGAAGATTTCACGTTCAAGTATGAAGAGGCGCTGATGGGCGGCTGTGCCTACGATGTCACCGGCGACCCGCTGCCGCAGGAGACGATCAATACCGCCATGAATTCCGATGCCGTGCTTTTCGGTGCCATCGGCGGTGAACAGTGGGACAGCCTTCCGCGCGAAAAGCGGCCCGAGAGCGGTCTGCTGCGTTTCCGCAAGGCGCTTGGCGTCTATGCGAATCTGCGTCCGGCCGTCGTCTATGACGAGATGGTCAATGCCAGTTCGCTCAAACCCGAGGTGGTCAAGGGCGTCGATTTGATGGTCGTTCGCGAACTGATCGGCGGGATCTACTTCGGCGAGCCCAAAGGACGCGAGGGTGACAAGGCCTACAATACGATGGTCTATACCAAAGACGAAGTCGTACGGATCGCCCATACGGCTTTCAAGATCGCGATGGAACGCAACAACCGGGTCTGCTCCATCGACAAGGCCAACGTTCTCGATGTCTCTCAGATGTGGCGCGAAACGGTTGAAGAGGTGGCGAAAGAGTATCCGGAAGTTCAGCTGAGCCATATGTACGTCGACAATGCCGCC
>JALWNV010000220.1:1450-3109 GCA_027083665.1 Helicobacteraceae bacterium | reverse complement strand
TCGTTTGTGCCGCTCGACAAACTCGTTGATCGGAAGATCGGCGGCAAGGTCGAATATGTGAGTTATTCGAAGTTGCCGGCGAAGCGGATGATGACATTCGAGTTGAAATTTGACCGACCGGAGGATTTGACGGAATTTACCGACGAATTTCAGGAACGGTTTGAAGCGGCGTTCGAGTCACATGATTACGTCATTGCCGGCTTCAAGGATTTCAAGGGTGCCTACGACGAACTTGAACAGGATTTCGGCAGGTATGATGCGTACTGGGTCTACTCGTTGTGCCAGTTTACGTTCTCGTACAATATTTTCAACAAGGGACGGCCGGATGCTGGGGTCTTCGCACCCTGTTCGATGTACATGTACATTGAAAAAGGCTCGAATGTTCTGCATATCGGAATGCCGATGTTGGAAAACTGGATTGCGGTGCTTGGCATCAAAGATGCCGTCAAAGTCAAACAGATACGAGAAATCGATAACGAGATTATCGCTCTCGTGAAAAAAACAGGAGCAGTACAAAAATGAGAAAAACATTGGTATACATTGCAGCGATGATGCTGTTGGGATTCAGCGGTTGCGCATCGAAAGATATGGGGGCTGCGGACGCCTCGAAAATGGCGGAGCCGAAAGGCCAGAAGATCAACGCCTATTACTACGCACCGTTTGTCGACAGCGCAACGGCACAGAAGAAACTTCAGGATGCGGGTTTTGAAGTGGTGGCGACCTATAAGCCGACGAAAAAGAGCGAAACAATCGTTGTAACATGCCCCGGACTGAAAAAAGCGGCTTCCAAACCGACACGCGGACATGCCGCGGTGATGCGTGTTCTTGTCGATGAGGAGAACAACCGTATCGCCTATACCAATCCGGTCTATTTCGAAAAAGCATTCCTGCAGGACGATTACAATTTTGATATCGCCAAAAAAGTGCTGAGTAAGCTTCAAAGCGCGTTCGGAAACGCGACGCCGTCTCCGGATGTCTACGACTACGACGATCTTGACGGTTATCATTTCATGATGGGTATGCCGTATTACGAAGATCCGTATGAGCTCGGAGAAGGGAAAAATGCCGAGTTGCTCGCGAAGCTCGACAATTACAAGAAGGGCAAAATGGTCGTCTTTAAACTCGAGCTTCCAAACGGAAGCACGCTGGTAGGTGTCGATCTGGACAAACGTACTAAGAAATTTGTCAAAAAGATCGGAACGCAGAATGCGGAAATCCTCCCGTACACGATTCTGATCGAAGACGGCAAAGCGACGGCGTTGGCGGCGAAATATTATATCGCCATCAGCTATCCGATGCTGACGATGGGAGAATTCATGACCATCGCTACGGTACCGGGAGCGATCGAAAAAGATCTCGAGAAGCCCTTTAAGTAACAAGGTTCCGCCGGTTTGCCGGCAGGGCTTTTTCTCAGACGGAATACGGAATTATTCGTTTGATAAAAGGTCCGAAAAAGGATTCTCAATGCGTAAAATGCTAAGCGCTGTCGGTATGGCGGCGATGCTGTCGGTCGGAAACACCGGCTGCAGTTCCAAAGACGCGGTTGTGCTGCCGGCAGGGGCGATGTGCCGCGCCGAAGGGGTCGAGGCCCCGCAATGGCTGTGCAATGCACAAAACAGTTTCTTTCACGCTTACACCGCTGTAGGGAGCGCTCCGATG
>JALWNV010000220.1:0-1440 GCA_027083665.1 Helicobacteraceae bacterium | reverse complement strand
GCTTTTCACGTCGTGAAGCCTTGGCGAAGGCCCGTTCAGAACTTGCCGGAAAGATCCGGGCGGATGTCGCCGAAAAAGTAGTCCGCTTGCTGCAGTCGGCGGGTGCAGGCGATGCGGGGGAAATACGCCCGAAGGCGAATCGAATCGCGCAAAGGACGCTTCGTACCGTAATGGGAACTTCTGCACAGATGGCGTCGTGGGAGTCGCCCTCGAAAACGTTGTATGTACTTGCGGGCCTGCCGGAAGCCGAAGTCAACGGTGCGGTTCGAGAGGCGATACGTTCCGATGAGGATGTTGCAGGGGTTTTGCGGACACAGAACATGAGCGGGGATCTTGAAAAACTCTTCCCGCTGCACGGTCAGCCGAACCGATGAAACGGATCTTATAACACCGCCGGGCAAGGGAGGGGTGAGTACCGGCTCCGTTTTGCATTATTCGGTGATACTTTTAAGCGTATCGACAAAGAGTTTTTCCGCTTCGAGCAGGGGTGCGAGCGATGCCTTGTCCTTGATATTCGCCGAAGCAATCCAGTTTTGCACCGAGGGGAACCCCATGTGCATGACGTTTTCTTTCTTCAATTTATAAAGGTAGAATGTACAGGGGGCGAATGCTCCGACTTCGGGATGGGTTTTGGATACCGGATAGATCACATCCAGCTTGCAGACGGAATAGGTATCAAAAAAGTCAAAGCGGTTGTCACCGTGGTCAATCAATTCATCGTTGAGATCAATAAAACCGGGGAACAGGAAGCCTATAGGCTCCATTTCGCCTTCGAATTCCGATTCGAAATCATCCTTCCAGTCGCTGAGCTCCGTTTCTTCATCGCGTTCGATAGCGGCGGTAAGCGTGACGGCAAGCGGTTTGTCCATCGCGGCGACATGCCGATAGGGAAGTTTTTTAAAGTGTCCGCCCGGCAATGCCGAACGCAGCGCCTTTTCCATTCTCTTCGCCAGTGTGACGAGATCAGGATTGTTTTGCGGTATGGCACTGATTCGGGACATTCCGCGTAGCGAAAGGGAAGCGATATTGATCTGTCCGCTTTTTTCCTGCCAGATTGACATGGACAGAGGCGTCAGCAGCGCAAACTGCGGATTGACACGGATCAGCCTGGCTGTGATATCGGAATGGTGAACGGTCGCAAGCCGGTAGAGGGGATAGTGCGTACCGCCGAAACGTTTACTGAAGGGTTTGTTCATGTCGTTATCGGCATCGATAACGAACCCGGCGTTTTCGAGCGCTTTTTCAATGGACGCCGCAGTAATGTTTCCGTGTTTGTTGTCGGCAGTGTAAACACGGATATCCTGTACGGTCGAAGCGTTGAGGTTGGTTGAAATGAGGACGAGGACAAAAAGCTGTCCGGCCGGTTATTTCATGAAAGTATTCATGGGTATCCTTTATCACGCGTTGTGTTTTATTATACTTTCGAAAGTCTGTTGTGTT
>JALWNV010000219.1 GCA_027083665.1 Helicobacteraceae bacterium | reverse complement strand
AAGACATACTGACCATCAAAGTCAAAGATACGGGAATCGGGATCGACAAAAAAGCAATTAAAAAGATTTTTGAACCTTTTCAGCAGGCGAGCAAAGAGACGAGCGGAAGATACGGGGGAACCGGACTCGGTCTGAGTATCTCGAAGTATCTGGCGGAGCGGCTTGATGCACAAATCGCCGTCGACAGCACCCCGGGGAAAGGATCGACGTTTTCACTCTCGCTTCCGTGCCACACCATCGCGGATACCCCCTCTTCCATTCATGTGGATTACCGCCGCATTCCTTTTGTATTTCTGGTGCGGGAAGCACAGACGGATCCGCACCATATCGCAATACTCAAAAGGTATTTCGAAATGTGCCGGATACCGCACGAAACCGTCGATTTCGAAACCGTGTCAAACAAGGTCCGAAAAGAGGCGGTCTATCTCTTTTCCGATTTTGACTACACCCAGGAATCGTTCAAGAAGTTCTATCAAAAGCATGCGGGCCAAATGCTGTTGATTACGCCGGATATGATGCCGGACTCTCTCTCGGCTTTCGAAGAAGCGAAGATACTGCACCGTCCTATTTTTCCGAACAAACTGTTCAGAAAAATTCTTGAGATTTCCGAAGTTCCGGATAGCAGCAGGGCGGTCGGCACGAAGACAAAGGTCCGGGAAACCGTCAATGTCCTTGTCGCGGATGACAACCTTATCAACCGGAAGCTGATGCAAAAAATTCTGGAGAAGATCGGAACGAAACCGTATCTGGCCGTCAATGCGGATGAGGCGCTGGAAATTTTCGAAAAATCCGCGATTGATATCATCTTCATGGATGAGGTCATGCCGGGGGAGATGGACGGAAGCGACGCCATACGCAAAATGCGGGCGATGAAGAAAGGGAAAACACTCCCGATCTACAGCCTGACCGGCTCAAGCAGCCAGGAGGTGATCAGCAAAATAAAGAATGCAGGAGCCACCGAAGTGCTTTTGAAGCCGGTGCAAAATTCGCGGCTTGAGCAGATCATCAATGATTACAGGTATTCGGATTGAGACTGTCGGCCGGGACCGTCTTTGCCGATGGTCGTTTCTGAAAGTGTGAAAGGCGGGTCATGAATCATCCTCTTGAAAAAAAACCGGAAAAGACGGAAGACGAGGCGTCCAGGGCGGTTTTGCTGGCAGATGCCCATGGGGAGATCCTTTCGGTCAACCGGCCTTTCTGCGCGCTGACGGGTTTGGAACCGTCGCAGATCACGGGCAGGCCGCTCACTGTTTTCAGAACCCGCACGGACGGTCCGCTCCTTTTTGCCGCGGTTCGGGATACCCTTGAAAACGAAGGGGTATGGAAGGGGGTCGTTGTCGCCGATTTCAACGGCGGCCCGTCCCGGGAACTGTCGATGACGCTGCATGCCGTAACGGATGCCGCCGGTACTGTTCGGCACTGTATCGGCATTTTTTCGGATACGGCCGAAAAAAACATCTCTTTGCAGCAGCTGCAGCAGCTGGCATACTACGATGTATTGACCGGGCTGCCGAACCGGGTGCTTTTTTTTGAGCATTTCGAGCATGCGCTGGCGTTGGCGTCGCGGGAAAACAAGCCGCTCGCACTGCTGTACCTCGATCTGGATGATTTCAAATCCGTCAACGATACATTCGGGCATGATTTCGGTGATGCCCTTTTGCGCGAAATTACGAAACGGATCCGTCATACCGTCAGAAAATCGGATACGGTCGGAAGGCTCGGAGGCGACGAATTTATCATACTGATGGAGCGGATGGCATCCAGAAAGGACGTCGATACATTGGCGAGGCGTCTCATCGCCGCGATCTCGGAGCCGGTCATGATCGAGGGACAGGTGCTCTACACCTCCGCCTCGGTCGGCATCAGTCTCTATCCGCAAGACGGGGAGAATACGAGAAAACTGACCATGAATGCGGACCGGGCCATGTATGAAGCCAAAGAGAGCGGAAAAGATCAGTTCGGTTTCTATATAAATAAAAATTACACCGAATATTTGCATTCGGCCCGGCTTCTCAACGATATGCCGCGGGCGCTCGAATCCAATGAATTTTATCTGCTTTACCAGCCGCAGTACGATATCGCCCGGCAGCGCTTCAGCGGTGCGGAGATCCTCATCCGGTGGCGGCATCCGGAGTTTGGGACGGTTTCGCCGCTGCAATTTATCCCTCTGGCTGAAATGAACGGTCTGATCACGCCTATCACGGAGCGCATCATCATCGAGGCATCGAAGAATTTCAAAGCGCTTGATGAAAAAGGGCTGCATGATTTTACGCTTTCGGTCAATCTCTCGCCGCGGATGCTGTTCCGAGGGGATTTCAATGCCACGATCTCTTTTTTCCTCGATACGTATTATCTTCCGAAGGGAAGGTTTACCATGGAAATCACCGAGAATACCTTTATGAAAAAGATGTCGGACCTGATCGCCAAACTCGACTATCTGCGTTCGCGGGGTGTGCGGATCGAGATCGATGACTACGGGACGGGATATACCTCCCTCAATTACCTCATCAACCTTCCCGTCGATACGATCAAGATCGACCGTGCGTTCGTCACTGGAATCGACAGGAACGAAAAAAGCAGGGCCATTTTGGCGGCGATGGTCATGATGGCGCGCAACCTGGACCTCGATGTTATCGCGGAAGGGGCCGAAATGGCGGGGGAAGTCAGGGAGCTGGAAGCGCTTGGCTGTCAGAAAATCCAGGGCTTTTACTACAGCGAACCCGTCACTTTCGATACGATGCTCGAGAAAATTTATAGTATAGGATAAAGATTATTATTAAATTATTTGAATATTATAACTGTAAGGAAGAAATTGTAATAATACGTGTCTGCAGATTCAAACGTGAAGGAAGGCCGTATGATAGATATCATCATTGCAGACGATCACGAGCTGATACGCAGCGGCCTGAAAATGATACTGGAGACGTATGAACACATTGCGGTAAAAGGGGAGGCCGCGACGTTTGCCGAACTGCTGGGTGCGTTGGAAACGGACACCTACGACATGGTCATCCTGGATATGAATCTCGGAGACAAGAACGGTCTGGAGACCGTCGAAGCGCTCAGCAGCTTTTATCCGGATCTGCCCATCCTCGTGCTCAGTTCATTTCCGGAGGAGCAGTACGCCGTCCATGCCTTCAAGGCGGGGGCGTCGGGCTACCTGAACAAATCCGTCTTTTCCCCCGAGCTTCTTACCGCGATCGAAACGGTCGCAAGCGGCAAAAAATTCGTCAGTCATTCTCTCTCCGAAACATTGGTGTTCGGCCTCAGTCTCGACAAGGAAGCTCAAAACCCCGTCGAACTGCTTTCCAAACGGGAACTTGAGGTGTTGACACTGTTTTGTTCGGGCAAAACCTACAAGCAGATCGCCGACGCGCTGAACCTGAGCCCCAAGACCGTTGCGACCTACCGCTCGAGAATCCTTGAAAAGCTCAACCTTTCGAGCACCGCACAACTGCTGCGCTTTACCTACGAACATCATATCTGCGAGACGTGAAAGCGGCAGCGGTTTCGCGCTCCGGGCGCAATCAGGCGAGGCACATATTCTTCCGGATCAATCCGAACAGCCTGTCCGGCCGGATCGGTTTTTCGATCAGACCGTCGAACCCCGCTTCGAGAATTTTCTTCATCGTATCTTCATAGACATCGGCCGTCAGTGCGTAGGTTGTCGGGGTGTTTCGGATCGTTTTGAGCTTTTTGAATAGCGATATTCCGTCGAGTCCCGGCATTTTGAGGTCAAGCAGCAGCAGGTCGTAATGGTTTGTCTTGTACATTCCGATCGCCTCGTAGCCGCCCGAAGCAAGGTCGATCCGGCATTGGGGGAACTCTTTGGAAATAAAAAGTTTCAGCACTTCAAGGTTCGTCGCGATATCGTCGACGGCCAAAATGGTGATTTCCTCATTGCACTGTTGACTGCGGCCGTCTCTTTTCTTCCCGATCTGACCGAAGAGGGAGATCGGGGCGAAATATTCGTAGATATAGTCGAAGGCGTTCAGAGTTTGTTCGATATCGGGAACATCTTCGGCGATGAAGACGGTATGATTGAATTTTTCAAGTCCCCGCAAGTAGGCGACCAGAAAATTGAGCCGCCGGTAATTTTCCGCCAAAGTCGAGACAAAAAGGATTTGCGGCGGTTCGACAGCTGTACTCATCGCCATCCTTATCAGCATTTCGTCACTGGTGTAAACATCGACATCGGCACCGATACTTTCGAGAAGTTCCACTCTTTTGCCGACTTCTATCGTATTTTTTTCATTTTTTCCGTCATTGAACAGCCAGACTTTCTCACCGGAAAGTTCGATTCTTGAAGAGCTGTCTTTGGGCAATTGCAGTGTAAAAGTAAAGGTGCTTCCGATATACGGTTCGCTTTCCACCTGCAGCTCTCCTCCCATCTTCTTCGCCAGCGAATGCGAGATATGCAGTCCGAGTCCTACGCCCTGCCTCTCTTTTTCGAACCGGATGAACGGGTCGAAGATATTTTGTACGGCTTCAGAAGACATGCCGATACCGCTGTCTTGTACGATGAAGCGGATCCGGGTCTCCTCTTCCCCGGGAACCGGTATGTTTTCCACACGGAATGAAACATATCCCTTGTCGGTAAATTTGACGGCATTGCTGAGGAGATTGATAATGATTTCCCGGATTCTTTTGCTGTCTCCAAAGTACGGTGTGGAGAAAAAAGAGATCTCAAATCGGAATTCGAGCCCTTTTTTCAGTGCGTTCGCCTTGACCTGGTCGATACTGTGAAGAATCACCTCGTCTATCCAGAACCACTCGTTGTTGATCTCGAGCTGCCCGACATTGATTTTCGTCAGGCTGAGAATATCGTCCACCATGTCCCGCAGCGACACTGTCGCCTGATTGGCTTTGACCAGATAGCCTTTGGTTTTTGTGTCAAGATTTTTGTTCTCGAGCGCGATCATGTTGTAGCCCTGAATGGCATTGAGGAACGTACGCATTTCATGGGAGATGTTTCCCATCATCAGTTGCTGGGTTTTAAGTTTTTCCGTGAGCATCGACGTCATGTGCTGCAGCATATTTTCAACGATAAAAGCGTGTTCTTTGATCCGCTCGAGCTCTTTGTGACGCCGCTTGAAGACATGGGAGATGATTTGCCGATAAATGTCCTTGGCGAAAGCCCGCTTCCGCTCGCTATCCACAGAACTCATCAGCATCATATAGACATCGGTGATCTGCTGCAAAAAGCTTTCAAAAAAGGCGGAATCGCTGTATTTGTAAAAGAGAAAATCAAGTTGCGCAAAAAAGAGACGGCTGTTGCCCTCGACGGCGACGAGAAAACTGTCAAAAAGCTTCTCGAATTCCTCCGGTGTCACCACGGAGGGGTTCAAGTGTTCTTTGATCGCCCGGAGTTCCGATTCATTCAGCATCCGCATTTTTCCCTCCTTCGGTGATGGATACATAGGTAAGGGTTTGATTGTTCAAGACAGAAACTGCCGATGCACTCGTATACCCTATCTCTCCGAAAGTATGGAATCCTCCCAGCGCGGCATGCGTTCCGTCGATGAGCTGCATCAGGTAAACGTGTTCCATCTCTTCTTCAAAATCCTGAAGCGCGATGCAGACAAACAGCAGGATGAGGTCGGAATGTGCTATATTCCGATGGGCTTCAAGGAGCTTGCGGCGCTCTTTTTCTTCACCGATCCGGATGGCGGGACGGATTTTATATCCTGTGTCGATATAATTGAAAAATTGCAGACTTTTTCTCTCCCGGTCGATGTCAAGCAGTGTCCGTAGCGGAAGGGCTCCTTTTGTATAACTGTTTTCGGGATTCCAAATGAAAAACGGGTAGCTGTAATGATCACGGCCGTAGGAAGACATCTCTCCGATCATCTCCTCTACCGTATCGAGCGCCGGTTTCCCGTCAATTTCGAAAATGATATTTCCTTCCGCTTTTGTAATGTCCATTTCAAACCCGATCGGCTCGAACGATCCGAGAGATTCGCCCTGTATACGATAGACCGCTTCATCGATCAACAGGAGGATGTAGCCTTTGTGCCTGAATTCGCCGTTGCAGTAGAGCGAAACAGCATCGCCCTTAATATTGAGTACCGTATTGGCCGCCAAAGCTCCGAAAAGTTCGTTTGTCCCCAGTTTTCTTCTGATCTCGCCCAGGACCTTGTCGTTTTCCAGCCGGTTTTGATGGGTGCTGAACAATAAGGCGGCATAAGCGGTGCCGGGATCGCATACAACGGCGTCGGATTCGTAGGAGCGGTCGAAAAAGACATTGAGCGAATAGGCCTCTTTTTTCATGTCCGTAAAAATCAGGACATACTTGTCGGAGCCGCTTAAGTCGATATAAGGAGAGGCGTTGCCGATAACGCTCCCGGTGCTGCAGCCTACAATATCCGCATCAGGGTACTCCTGCATCAGTAGTGCCGATTGTTCGGCAAACAGTGTCTGATGCTTGTAGAGATAAAAACCGAAAATCAGTGTCGGTTCGAAATCGATCCGCACTATCTCTTCAATCTGTGTTGTTACAAAAGTGTTCATAAGGATGCCCCTCCTCCCAACGGGACTGTCGATTTCACTGCAGAGCGTCCGCTTGTCAGCTTACGCTTCGAGCATCTGTATCAGTTTATCGACAAAAGAGGTGTCGCCCGCATCGATCTGTTTGCGATAGGAGGTGAACATTTCGGCCGTTTCCGTATCGCCCATATTCATCAGTAATCCCTTGAGTGCATGCAATACATCGTCGATCCGTTCCCAGTCGTGGGGCGGTGTTCGCATCAGCTGCTGCAGTTTTTCGCACTCCGAACGCAGATCACGCTCGCCCTGCTTGACAAGTTTGTCGATCTGTTCTTCCGAAAAACCGTACTCGCTCAGCACGGCGTGGGCTCTCTTCACGGCTGTCGCAACCAGTTTATCCATTTGTCAGTATTCCTTTGCCTTCAATCTTCTGTCGAATCCGTCGCCTGTCTGCGGCTTTATCAGCAGTATATTCAAGACTTCTTTAAACTGTGATGACAATAACGGTTTCTCAAGACAGGTCCGTTTTTTATCGGGACTTTAGATACTGTGTGCTTTCGTCGGTTCCGGTATCGGTCCTGTTGCCGAAACCGTCCCCGAAGTGTTCGGCAGTTGCGATATTCAACCGCTCTTCGGGCTTTTGCGCTATCATTTTCGAAACGAAAAACGGAGGTTGCAATGAAAAAGTTCTTTTGGGGGATGTTGCCGGTGGCGGTGATGCTGCAGGCGGGGGAGCCGGTAAAAGGGGTCGAAGGGCTTTCCGGAGATATCCGGGGGCTGCTTTCGCAGGAGATGCTGCAGATCGAGAAGGGGATGCACTCCATTTTTTCAAACATGGTCCGCGGTGATTATGATCCCATCGTTAAAACGGCGACGCAGATTCAGGACAGTTTTATCTTCAAGCGTAAGCTCACGCCCGCACAGCGCAAGGAGCTCAAAGGGGCTCTGCCGAAGGCGTTCATCGCGCTCGACCGCTCGTTTCACGAAACGGCGGGGGAATTGGCGGCTGCGGCGGAATTCGGGGATAAAGAGGCGGTGCTGGAGAGCTATACGGCCATGGCCGGAAAATGTGTGCAGTGCCATTCGACCTATGCCGTGCACCGTTTTACGGGCTTTTCCGAATAACGGTCAGCGCATCGAATAGTGCATGGCGGAAGCCGGTTTTTGAGCCGGCGTTTTCAGCAATGCACGGATATCGTCGGCGATTGCCCCGGCGGTTCCGGCAGAGCGGGAGAGTACGTCGCGGACGGTCCCGTGTCTCAGCTGCCGGTCGATCTGTGCGAGAAAACGGGCGGTTTTTTCGATGACGGGATGCAATGACGGATGCGGCCGGAGACGTTGCGTTTTTTGCAAAACGATCAGCCTGTCCGAGAGGTCCCCGTAGGCGAGATTGAACAGTGCGTTGTAAGCCGTCTCGTCGTAGGTAAGCGCTTGTTTGCAGATACTCAGCGCTTTGAGCTCTTCAAGGTCCTCTTCGATGGCGAGCAGGTCGGCTTCGGGAAGGTCCGAACAGGGAGAACACTGTGCGGTATCGCTTATCATACGATGGATCAGCAGGCTGTAGGCTTGAAAAACCATATAGGAATCCAGGTCGGAAAGCTCGGCATAGAGTGCCCGTGTGTAGCGTTTGAGCCGTGCCGTTTCCCGGGCGAGTTCCGGGTCTTTTTCAAGTAGGGCGAGCTGGGCCTGCTGACGTTTGTAAAGTGCGTCGAGATGCCGTTTATCCGCCGGTGCGCCCGCATCGAGGTTTGTCAGATAGATCTCGCTTTGCTCGCGCAGCTGCTGCGTGAGCGAAATCAGTGTCAGCATGTCGCCGGTAGAGGCCTGCCTTGGTTCCGAAGCATGCAGTGTCAGCAAGAGGAAAACAAATATGCTCATCAATCTTTTCATGCCGAACCCTTTCTTTATATAAATATTTAAGTTGCATTGTAAGATATTGTCTGAAAGATGTCTGTAGGATTTTTCTTATGGGGCCTTTTAAAAAATTTTAGAGGACCTTCGGGAGTACTTTGATTATGCCTGCGTGACCGTCGGGGCGAAGGCTTTGGTCCCGACACGGACCTTTTCGCCGATACGCAGGTGGGCGGCCTCGCTGCGGCTGAGCGCCACTTCGACGATCTGCTGCCCGATGGCGACGACGGCGATATGCATCACGTCGATGCGGACGATATCGAGCAGCTCGCCTTCGAACGAAAACTTCTGCGATCCGCGGGTATGCAGCAGCACCGTTTTGGGTTCCCCGTCGGCCGTGATTTTTCCCTGCTTCAGCATGAGGACACGTTCGGCGAGCCGGTAGATCTCACCGGGGTCGTGGCTGACCATGATCGTCGTCGTGCCGAAGCGGCGGTGCAGCGTGAGGATCTCGTGCTGCAGCCGGGTGCGCATGGCGGGATCGAGTGCGGAGAGCGGTTCGTCGAGCAGCAGGAGTTTGGGCCGGTTCATCATGGCGCGGCACAGGGCCACGCGCTGCTGCTGGCCGCCGCTGAGGGTGTGGGGGTAGCGGTGCGCGAGGCTTTCCATCTCCGTCAGCTCCAGCAGCTGCGCCGCCAGCGCCGGGTCTTTTCGCACGAACAGCAGGTTCTGCCGGACCGTCATATTGGGAAAGAGTGCGTAGTCCTGAAAGACGAAACCGATCGCACGTTTTTGCGGGCGGAGCGCCTTGCCCTCTTCGAGCCAGGTTTCGCCGTCGACGCGGATCGTGCCTTCGGCCTCTTCGAGTCCCGCCAGAATCCGAAGCAGGGTCGTTTTCCCGCTGCCGCTGGGACCCGCGAGGGCGATGAAGCTGCCGCTTTCGATCCGCAGCCGCACCTGCAGCACCGTCGCTTCGCCGTGCGCGCTGAGCGGCTTCCTGATATCGATCCCGATCACTGAAACGCTCCGAATTTGCGTCCGTGGCGGTGGTTGAAGGTGTAGACGGCGAACAGCACGACGAAGCTGATGAGCACCATGATCGCGCTGTAGATATGCCCCGTTTCGAAGTCCATCGTCTCGACGAACTCGTAGATGGCGACGGAGGCGACCTTGGTCTCTCCCGGGATGGAACCGCCGACCATGAGCACGACGCCGAATTCGCCGACGGTATGGGCGAAGGTGACGATAAGCGCGGTCAGCAGGGCGGGTTTGATATTGGGAAGCGCCACCATAAAGAGTGTTGCGAGAGGACTTTTTCCGGCGATGAAGCTCGCTTCGAGCATCCGGCGGTTGAGGCTCTGGAAGCCGCCTTGCAGCGGCTGCAGCATAAAGGGAAAGCTGTAGAGGCAGCTGGCGACGACGAGCCCGGGGAAAGAAAAGGTCAGGGAGACGCCGAATGTTTTTTCGAAAAAGGCACCGACGGGCGAGTTGTCCGAGAGCGCCCGGAGGATGTAAAAGCCCAAAACGGAGGGCGGCAGGACGATGGGCAGGGCGGAGAGGGCTTCGATCAGGGGTTTGGCACGGCTGCGGGTGCGAGCGAGAAACCATGCCAGCGGCAGGGAAATGAAAAAGAGCACGACGGTCGTGACGGCGGCGAGCTTGAATGACAGGACAAAGGGCGTGTAATCCACCGCGAGCAGTTTTTCAAGCATCGCTCACCCTTTCGATCGCGATATCGGCGGCTTTGACGAGGGCGGTGACGGCGTCGCCCTGCCGCAATCCCATCGCTTCGGCCGCTTCGGTCGTGACGATCGCTTCGAGCGTCGTACCGAGGCAGGCCAGATCGAGGCGGCAGAGCAGTTTGCCTTTTTCGACGGCCGCGACGACGGCATCGATACGGTTGATGATGCTGAGTTTTCCGGTATCCCCTTTGCCGACGGCCACCGCGGTAGGTTTGATGTGCAAAAGCACCTGCGCCCCCTCGCACATGGCGTCGCCGAGTTCGAGGCTCATCATCTTCAGCTGCGCCGTTTCGCACCCGAAGGTGACGATATGCAGGGTGTCGACGCTCTCGATGCGTTCGATAACGGCCGCGACTTTGCTCATGGCAGACGGTACCCGTAGCGCGCGAGGATCGCCCGGCTCTCTCGGCCGAGCATAAAGTCGTAGAAGGCTTTCGTTTCCGGGTCGTGTGCGCCTTTTTTCAGGATGACGATCCCCTGAGCGATGGGGGTGTAGAGCTTGGGATCGACCGTGATCCAGTGCCGGCGTTTCTCAAAACGTGCCATTTTCGGGCTGTGAAGCGAGGAGGCGGCGATCAGGCCGACATCCGCGGCGGTCATCGCGTAGGCGGTCGTCTGCGAAACGGATTCGCCGTAGATGAACTTTTTTTCCACTTCGGCGGGGAGTTCGGCGCTGCGGATCGCTTGGAGTGCGGCTTTGCCGTACGGGGCGCTTCGGGGGTTGGCAATCGCGATGCGGCGCACGGAAGCGTCGGCGAGCAGGGCGAGGCCTTTGGAAAAATCACGCGGTTTTTTGGAGAAGAGTGCGAGCGTGCCTTCGGCGTAGACGACGGGCTTGGTGACGGCAAGCCCTTTTTCATACAGCGCTTCGGGATACTTCATGTCGGCGGAGAGGAAGAGCGTGTAGGGCGCGCCGTGCAGGATCTGGGCGGTCAGTTTGCCGCTGCTGCCGAGCGTCACCCGTACTTTTGTTCCGGGGTGATGTTTGCCGAAAGCGGCGACAAGATCGGCGGCGGCATAGCTGACGTTGGCGCTGAGGGCGAGGTTGACCGTTCCGGCCGAAAGCGTCGTGAAAAGCAGCAGCAGCGGCAGGAATCGTCTCATCACGGGGCCCTAAAAGAGATAGTTCAGCTCGAAGCGGCTGTCGAGGTAGCTGAAGCGCTCGTCTTCGCTGTGAAGAAACTGTGCGTATCCCAGCCGGAGTTTCCACTGCAGCTGCGGCAGGCTCGGGACGTTTTGAATGAATCCGGCGTAGTAGTAGAGCTCGTCTTGCATATGGTAGCTCTCTTTTTTTTCGTCGGCGTCGATATAGAGGACCGAGGCCTGAATGAAGAGATCTTTGTAGACGGCTTCGGCATTGTCGTTAACCTTGAGTTCGAGGCGGTAGCTTCTGACGTTGGCGCGCCAGTTGTAGATCCCCATCGAGCGGGTGTAGCCCGAGGTCGGGAAACCGCGCCACGGTGTAACGAGATCGGCTTCGTCGGCGACCTGCGTGTAGGCGAGGTTGAAGCGGTAGATCCCTTTTTTGGCAATGAGTCGCGCCCCGAACATCTGGCTGTCGAGCGAATCGGGACGGGTGTAGCCGGTTGTATCGGTTGTGTACGAAGCCCCTCCGACACTGCCCGCGCCGTTGTCGAACTGCCGGATGTAGCGTACGCCAGGTACGAGTGTCCAGCCGCCGAGGCCGAAGGTGTATCCCAGTTCCCCCATCGCCTGCGAAAGCAGGTCGGGCACGGCGTAGAACGCGGCGCTGATTTTGAGACGGTCGATCGAGGTGTTCTGAAGGTCGCCGACGATCAGCGGGGCGTGCGTCGGTTTGCCGGCGGCGCGAAGTGCGGTGTAGGTGAGCCCGCGGTGCATGGCGCTGTCGTCGTTTTCGCTCCATTGCGGATAAAGGTGCGAGGTACTGTTGGCGTCGCCGTACATCAGCACGGCGTGCGATTGCGTATGGTCGCGCAGTTTGGCTTCGGCGAGGTAGCCCAGCGTCAGTGCCGTCTGCGGCAGTGCGGCCGTTTTTGCGACGAAACCGTCGAAGGTGTTGGGGATCATCTTGGTATCGTTGGACTTCGTGTAGAAGGTCTCGACAAGTTGGCGGCCGAGGGTGAGCTGCGTATCGGGGATGCCGCCGTAGCGCAGCCATGCCTGTGCGATGACGCCCATCGCCTTGGTGCCGGTATTGACGAAATCGTAGCGGCTGAGGGTGTCCTTGCCGGGTTTGAGCCGGGCGACGGGGTCGTCTTTTTCGTTGAAAAACGCCTGCGAACCGTAGAGCCCTACGCCGAAGTCGAAGCCGTGATAAGCGGCACTGTCGAACACCATCGAGGCTCCCAGGGCGGTAATGAGGTTGATCGCATGCTTCTCGTCTTCTTCTTTCCAGCGGAAGTAGAATGTGTTCGAGCGCAGCCGCCCGTACATGACGCCTTTGGAGAAAAGCTCGGAAAAACGTTCGGCCGTCCCGGGTGTTTCATGATGGATGACAAGCCCGTTGGTTTTGAGTGCCTGTTTGGGCAAGACGGCGGACTCCTGTGCCGTGAGTACGGAAGCGAGCAGCGGAAGTACCCATAGAGGTTTCAGAAAACGATGCAAACGGAGCCTCCTTGAATCGGTGGCGCAATTATTGCATATTTTGGCAAAGATCGAAGGCCTTTTTACCGATTTCCGAGTCGGTGGAGAAAACGGTAGACATCGGCTTCGGTCGCGGCGTCCG
>JALWNV010000218.1 GCA_027083665.1 Helicobacteraceae bacterium | reverse complement strand
TGTCGAAGCGGCACGCACCGGCAAGATCGGCGACGGCAAAATCTTCGTCAGCGATATCGAGAAGATCGTCCGTATCCGTACGGGTGAGACCGATGCCGAAGCGATATAGGGAAGTGTGATATGCAGGATTTTTCCTATATCGTTGATACGCTGTTCGCGCTCTTTTCCATGACATTGATCATCTTTATGGTGCCGGGGTTCGCCATGCTGGAAGCGGGTCTTGTCCGTACCAAGAACGTCAGTGCGGTTTTGACGGTCAATACAATGATCTATGCGATAGCGTCGATGGCGTTTTTGCTGGCAGGATATACTTTGGCGTTCGGCGGCTGGGAGAACAGTGCGATGAGTATCTATGCCGCATTTTTGTTTCAGATGGCATTTGTCGGAAAAACGGTCAATATCATGAGCGGCGGTGTCAGTGAGCGTACCCGCATTATTCCGCTGATGATATTTACGGTGCTGATGTCGGCGGTGATCTATCCGCTTGTCGTCAACTGGACGTGGGGTGCGAATATGCTTGCGGGAAGCTTCCTCGATATCAGCGGCATGCACGATCTCGCCGGTTCCACAGTGATCCATTCAACCGGGGCATGGGCGCTTTTGGCCGCGATTTTGATTATCGGTCCGCGCAAAGGGCGTTATCAAGACGGGAAGATCCGCGTCATACCTGCTTCGAATATTCCTCTGGTTGTTTTGGGAGCGATGGTACTGTGGATCGGGTGGTTCGGTTTTAACGGCGGTTCGGTCGGTTCGATCGCCACGAAGGAAAATGCCGATACGGTGGCGCTGACGATCATGAATACCAATACGGCCGGCCTTGCCGGCGCGATCATTGCAGCGGTAATCATGTATATCCGATACCGGAAATTCGATATCACGATGATTTTAAACGGTGCGCTCGGCGGTCTGGTGGCAATCACGGCCGGAGCGGATCTTTTCGACATTTATACGCCGATCTGGATCGGATTGATCGGCGGGGCGCTGGTGGTTTTTGCCGTTCCGTTGTTCGACCGGCTGCGTATCGATGATCCGGTCGGGGCGCTTTCCGTTCATCTCGTCAACGGGATATGGGGGACACTCGCCGTCGGGATTTTTGCACAGGATGTATCGCTCGCGGCCCAGCTCAAAGGCGTGGCCGTTGTCGGAGTTTTTGCCTTCGGCGCATCCTATGTTTTCATGTATGTGATCAACAAAACGGTCCGTTTCAGAGCGGAAGATGACGAACAGACGGAGGGGATCGACGTCAGTGAATGCGGCGTCGAAGCCTACCCGGAGTTCAAGCGGGCATTCTGAGTGCTTCGCTTTGCTCATGGGTGATGGGGAAACGGAAAGAGGAAGGGAAAGATACCTCGGTATTGCTTAAGTGTGACACTGTCACTTTGCACTATTCTACCGTCACGCTTTTTGCCAGGTTCCTCGGCATGTCCACGTCGTTGCCCAGACGGATGGCGATCTCCATCGACAGCAGCTGCAAGACGACCATCATCTCGAAAAATTCCGGCATATAGTGATCGTGTCCGGCGATGGGAATGAAATCGTCGGCCTTGTCGAAAGGAGTGTCGCTGATGGCGCAGATGGTCGCATCGCGGGCGCTGAGCTCCTCGACGTTGCTTTTGGTTTTGTCGTAAAGCATATGCTTGGGCATCAGGGCGATGGTGAAAAGTTCGGGGTCGGCGAGGGCGATGGGCCCGTGCTTCATCTCGCCGCTGGGGTAGCCTTCGGCATGCAGGTAGCTGATCTCTTTGAGCTTCAGCGCCCCTTCGAGCGCGAGCGGGAAGAAGATGTCCCGCCCGATGAAGAAGAACCCGTGGCCGTGAAGGTAGCGCTTGGAGAGCCGCCGCAACCGTTCGTGCAGGTCGTCGTTCACCTTGACGACGGCAGGGATTTCGCGCAGCAGACGGATTTGCCCGCGCAGCGTCTCGGCGTCGATGGTGCGGTTGGTCTGGGCGACGTACAGCGAGAGCATCCACAAGACGGCCATCTGGGTCGCGAAGGCTTTGGTGGAAGCGACCCCTTTTTCGATCCCCGCACGGGTCAGGATCGCGGCATCGGCTTCGCGTACCATGGAAGAGTTGTCGACATTGCAGACGACAAGGGTTCTCAGTCCCGCCGCTTTTGCCATCTTTAGGGTTTCGAGGGTGTCTGCGGTTTCGCCGCTTTGGCTGATGACGACAAACAGCGTATCAGACGCCAGCAGCGGTTCCTTGTATCGCAGTTCGCTGGCGATCTCGACGGAAGTGCGGATTTTGCCCAGACGCTCGAAAAGATAGCTTGACGCCAGTGCGGCATGGTAGCTGGTCCCGCAGGCGCAGAGTTTGATCTCGTTGACTCCTTCGAACAAAGAGGGGTCGAGCTCGTCGAAGATGACCGTATCGTCACCCAGGCGGCCGAGGAGGGTGTCGGAAAGGACTTCGCTCTGTTCATAAATCTCCTTTTCCATAAAGAAGCGGAATCCCTCTTTTTGCGCGGAGAGCTTCGATTGCGGAAGCGTGGCAAAAACCGGCGCGACGGCTTCCCCCGCTTCATTTTCGATATGAAGCTCGGTCGGTGTGACGTAGCCGAACTCGCCGTCTTCGAGATAGATGGCCCTGGAACACTTTCCGATCAGTGCCGCATCGGAAGAGCCGAAGAACTTTTCATTTTCGTCGTTGAGACCGATAATCATGGGAGAACCGTGCTTGGCGAAAAAGATCGTTTCGGGCGAACTTTTCGTCACCAGCAAAACGGCGTAGGCCCCTTCGAGATTTTCGATGGTTTTCCCAAAGGCGTCGAAGTCCCCGAGGCCCTCTTTTTTGAACGACTCGAAAAGATGGACGATCACTTCGGTATCGGTCTGGCTGAGAAACGTCACGCCCCGGGCACCCAGCTGTTGCTTGAGCTCCTGGTAGTTTTCGATGATGCCGTTATGCACGACGTAGGAGTGCTCGCCGAGGTGCGGATGGGCATTGATTTCGGTCGGCTTGCCGTGGGTGGCCCAGCGGGTATGGCCGATGCCGGCACTCAGGCCTTCGGGCGTGAAATCCGCCGTTTTTTCAACAAGATTTTTAAGCTTTCCCACCGCTTTGAAGTAGGCGAAGTCATCGGATTGCAAGATGGCGATTCCGGCCGAGTCGTATCCGCGG
>JALWNV010000217.1 GCA_027083665.1 Helicobacteraceae bacterium | reverse complement strand
GCCTGCCAGCGGTGCCAACACGTAAAGAGGACGGGAGAAGTCGAGGATATTTTTCAGATTCATGCGCGTATTTTAGCGAAAAAACGCGCGAAGGGAAGAGGACCGGATCTTCATGCTCCGGGTGCATATCCTTGAAGCATCATCGAAACGAAAATATTGATATCGTAATGCTTGTTGCAGGTTTTCAGTTCGGCATAGGCTTTGAAAAGCATGTACTCGTCGCTGCGGGTACCGTCGAGAATTTCAGTCGCTTTGTCGACCATCTCGAGATCGAACAGTGTAAAGAGATAGGCGTCGAGCGCCCGGTCATTCTCTTCGGAGAGCGTTTCAAAGAGCTTGATACGCTGTTCGGGGAGCATATTGTCCGAAACGATCGCCGCGAGATAGAGAAAATCGAGCGAACCGAGTCCTTCGAGACGGCGGAAAAAGTCCAGCAGCGTTTCATTGGGAATCGAAAGCGTATTTCTGTCGGCATTGATCCGTTCGAGAAGCGTCTCGAGTGCCTCAAAACTCATGTACGCGCGATACTTTTCGATCGGATGCAGCGGGGCATTCTCGACAAGGCGCGCATAGGCCATTTTGCACAGCTTTTCTCCGTATGTATCGGGATCGGAAAGGATCTCTTCGTTTTCAAGTTTCCCTTCGTTGAAAAGATTGAGCAGATTCTGCTGTACCAGCGGATTGGTTTTCGGCAGATTGAATGGTTTGAGATCGACACTCTCGCCGCGGCGAATCTGATGCAGCGTATTGACAACCAGGGCGATCTTCTCGTTCCCGATCGTCTCGAGCGTCTTGTCCGGCTCCATCTCGGTGTGATCGACGATCTTGCCCAGCAGCTTGTAGCGCCGGGTTTTGAACGCGTGTTCGCGTTTTTGTTTTTTCAAAAACGCGTCCATGACGGCTTCGAGAAGATGATTGTAGTCTCTTTCATAGCGGCGCAGACGAAACGAACCGACGATGGAGTAGAAAATCATATGCGACAGCGTCGCGAGCAAAAGCAGTCCCATCGCAACCGCCACCCAGGCGGCGATCGGCAGCTGGGGCAGCATGATACCCATCACTTCGATGCGGATGCTCTCTTTGGTGATAAAGGCGTAGACGAACCACCCTACCGCTCCGATCAGCAGCAGTGCGGAGAAAATGTAGCGTTTAATGTACATGGGACTCCTTACTCATGGTTTTTTTCGGCAATCTCCCGACAATCGATACAATATCGTGCATGCGGCTTGACCTTGAGGCGGGCAAAACCGATCTCTTCTTCGCACATTTCACAGATCCCGTAACTGCCGTTTCGGATTTTGCTCAGTGCCAGTTCGATCTCCTCCAGCTCCTCTTGCTGCTTGTTCCCGATGGCGCTTTCAACCATGTTCTCGGTGCTGACAGCGGCGTAATCGCCTTCATCGTTCATCTCATCGTTATTGAGTGCGTTGAGTTCCTGCGTGACACCGGAGATGTTTTTTTCGATCTGCGCCTTGCGGGCGGTCAAGATCTCCTCAAAGTACTTTAACTCGTTTTGATGCACCGAGTCTCCTTATTTATGGTAGGGATGGTTGTTCAGAATCGAAAAACCGCGATAGATCTGCTCAAGCAGTACCGCTTTGGCGATCTTGTGACTCATTGTCAACGGTGACAGGCTGATGACCTTGTCACAGCGTTTCAAAAACGCCTCTTCGAAACCGAATGCCCCTCCGAGATAAAATTGCACCGATATTCTATCACTCAGAAGCTTACTAAACTCGAAACTGTCGATCATCTTTCCCGCGGGATGCAATGCGATCGAATATCCCCGTCCGAGAAAGGGCTCGAATTCGCGTGTATACGCCTGTCTGGCGGCGGTTTCGCCCAGCGTGTGTGCTTTGGTGACGTTTTTTCCGAATATTTCGACATCGTCGATTTTTGCAAAGCGTGAACTCATTTTCATCAGCTCTTTATAGAGCGGATCGTACAGACTGCGCTCTTTCTTGGCGATGGAATAGATTGTCACGTCCATCAAGACGCCTTTTCGAAGATCGCACGGCCCATCACCCGCATCCGGGCATGTTCAAAACGATCGGCAAAGGTCACACCGCCGATGGCGGCGACGGGGTGGCAGGATCGCTCCGCCAAGGTGTCAAGTGCCGCTCCCAGTACACGGGCGTCCTCTTTCGTTCCCGTTTTGCGAAACGCTCCCAGACCGATATAATCGATCGGCAGGTCGTCGGCTACGGCGATTTCCCGGGCATTGTGCGTCGAAAGCCCGATAACGGCGTCGTTACCGATACGCGCTTTGAGCAAAGCGACCGCATTTTGTGCCGAAGCGTCGATCGCGTAGAGGTCTTCTTGTCCCAGATGCACACCGTCGCATACATCGGCAAGATGCCAGCGGTCATTGACGATCAGCATCCCCTCCCATGCGTCACGCAGACGCCGCAGCTGGGAACGCATCACCGCATCCGGCGCCGATTTGTTCCGGTACTGAATCATCGAAACGTCCAGCGTTTCACAAAGTTCGGCATAATCGCGAAGCTGCAGGCCGAAATCGTCCAGAAGCGACTGATCGCATAACGCGTAAACGGCGTTGTCGGGGAGGGAGCGGAAAAAAGCGTCGGCTTCAGCTCTCGTCATCTTCGTCCGACGCCGCGGCAGGCGCCGGGAGCATCATTTCCATCAGGTCCGACAGGGTCTGCTTGAGATCGTTGCGATTGACAACCATGTCGATCGACCCGTGCTCGAGCAGGAACTCGGAGCGCTGAAAACCTTCGGGAAGGTCCGAACCGATCGTCTGTTTGATGACACGCTGCCCGGCGAAGCCGATCAGCGCCCCCGGTTCGGCGACAATGATATCGCCCAGTGTCGCGAACGATGCGCTGACCCCGCCCATCGTCGGATCGGTCAGAACCGAGATAAACGGCAGACGGGCTTCCGCCAGCCGTGCCAGCGCCGCGGAAGTTTTGCTCATCTGCATCAGTGAAAACGTACTTTCCTGCATCCGGGCGCCGCCCGACGCACTGACGATCACGACGCCTTGCCGCTTTTCGATCGCCCGGTTGACGGCACGGACGATCTTTTCGCCCTCGACCGACCCCAAAGAGCCGCCCATAAACGCGAAATCGAAAACGACAAGCTGAATCGGAACCCCGTTCATCGTACATTCG
>JALWNV010000216.1 GCA_027083665.1 Helicobacteraceae bacterium | reverse complement strand
ACAAGTTTCTCGATCGGGCCGTCGAGCTCGACGTGGATGCCATCTGCGACGGCAGCGACGTCTATATCGGATCAGTCATGCAGCACATCGAAGAGGCGGGAATCCACTCCGGCGATTCCGCCTGTTCACTTCCGCCGGTCAATCTCAGTGACACCCTGTTGCGTCAGGTCGAAGAACAGACCAGAACAATTGCTCTGGGACTCGGGGTCGTCGGCCTGCTCAATATCCAATATGCCATCTACCAGAACGAGGTCTATCTGATCGAGGTCAATCCGCGCGCCTCGCGGACGGTCCCGTTCGTCTCCAAGGCGACCGGCATGCCGCTGGCGAAAGTGGCGACCCGTGTCATGATGGGCGATACACTTCGTCACGCCCTGGCCTTCTACGATCACTACGATATTGTGACGGAAGAAAACGGCCTGCTCAAGCCGCGCCTGAAAAACCATATCGCCATCAAAGAGGCCGTCTTCCCGTTCAACAAGCTCTACGGCGCGGACCTTTCGCTCAGTCCGGAGATGAAATCGACCGGTGAAGTGATGGGAATCAGTGCAAATTTCGGTATCAGCTTCGCCAAATCCCAGATGGCCGCGGGCAACAATATCCCGGTGGACGGAACCTGTTTTCTCTCCTTTATCGAGATGGACAAACCCGCCGGTGTCGAAATCGCGCGCGGGCTGCACGAAAACGGTTTCCGGCTAGTCGCGACGCGTGGAACACAGCGGGTCATCGAGGCCGCGGGTATTCCGTGCGAACCGGTCCTCAAGATCTCCGAAGGGCGCCCCAACATCGAAGACATGATGAAAAACGGCGAAATCACGATGGCAATCAACACCTCCGACAACAACACCGCCAAAAAAGACGCGACCGTCATCCGGCAGATCGTTTTGCGGATGAACATCCCGTATTTTACGACCCTTAGCGCCGCACGTGCGGCCATCGACGCCCTCGCACAGATGAAAGACACTTCATGGACCGCACCGCAAGCGCTGCAGGATTACCTGAAATAGACGCCGTTTTTCTCGTACAGACCGATACGACCGTCGGCTTTGCGAGCCGGGATGCCGCACGGCTCCATCGTATCAAAAACCGTCCGCCGCACAAGCCGTTTTTGAAGACCTATGCCTCCTTGAAAGCCTATAAAAAATCGGGACGGATTCCATCAAAATTCAAACGGGAAGTGCGGCGAAACCGACAGACAACCTATATTGTCAAAAACCGGGCGTTCCGTATCGTTGCAAAAGGGCCGTACCATCATTTTCTGCGCCCGTTCGGCTGGCTGTATTCCACTTCGGCGAATGCTTCGGGCGAACGGTTCGACCCCGCCTTTGCACGTTCGCGCGCCGACATCACCGTCGAGGATTCCAGAGGCCTTTTCGAAGCCGCACCTTCGCAGATATTGCGACTCGGACACCAAAAAAAAATCACAGTGAGGTAACCCAATGAAACATATTCAGACTATCGGATCCGCCGCCCTGCTCGGCAGTGTCGGCATTACCGTTCTTAGCACGCTAAGCGGCTGCTCGCAGCAGGCGCAGGAAGAGGCGCAAAACCGTTTTCTCGTCGTCGAGCAGCAGCCCGACGGCAAATATATCGTCGTCGAAGAGATGCCGACCGAGGGGCCAAACCGCGCCATCATCCGCGAATACGATGCCAACGGCCAGATGCATGAGCGCTTCATGAACGAAGCGGAGATGAAGGCATTGGCACAGCAGGAATATGAAAAGATGCAGGCAGGCCAAAGCGAACTCAACCGGCCGCCCCAGGGCGAAGGCATGGGACTTGCCGGTACGATTCTCGCTGTCGCGGCCGGGTCACTGCTGGGCAATATGATCGGAAACGCCCTGATGAACAACGCCAATTTCAAACGGCATGCCAACCGGGTCAACAAATCGGCCTACCATGCGAATAAAAGCGGCAGCGGCATGAAAAAAAGTACGGCGAAGAAAAGCTTCTTCGGCGGGACGAAGAAGTCGACGTCGCGTACCTCCGGCGGCTTTTTCGGAGGCTGATCGTGGTCGACCTCGTTTCCGTATCACCGCTTGAAGACGAAAAGCTCGAAGCGCTCGGCTTCACCTGGCACACCGACAGCGACGGCACGCATTATGTGGCGGATGAACTCGTTCTTGTCAGCGACGACGAGGCCGAGGCCTATTACGAAGCGGCCAATACACTGTATGACATGTATGTCGAAGCGGCGGAATACGTCATCGACAACAACCTCTTTTTTGAACTCGGCATCCCTTTCAATCTGATCGAACCGATCAAAAAAAGCTGGGAAAACGATGTGCACTGGCATATCTACGGGCGTTTTGATCTCGCCGGCGGTATCGGCGGGACTCCCATCAAACTGATCGAATTCAATGCCGATACACCGACGGGGCTGTATGAAACCGCCGTCTTGCAATGGGCCCTGCTCAAGGCCAACGGCATGGACGAATCACGGCAGTTCAACAACGTCTACGATGCCATCCGGAACAACTTCAGACGGCTCGTTACCCTCTTCGACGATCCGGAGGGATTCGAATCGCTCTACGACGGCTGGAAGATTCTGTTCTCCAGCGTCGAGGGCAACGACGAGGAGGAGGTGACGACGAAACTGCTGCGCCAGATCGCGACCGATGCCGGCTTCGTCACGGCATTCGAATTTCTGCAAAACGTCCGTTTTGACGAAGAGGGCATTTACGACGCCGACGGCAATCCGTTCGAGTATTGGTTCAAACTCTACCCGTGGGAAGATATCGCCACCGACGAACCCGAACTCGCCGTGCTGCTCACATCAATCATGAAAAATCAAAAAGCGATCATTCTCAATCCCGCCTATACCCTGCTCTTTCAGTCCAAAGGAATGCTCAAAATCCTCAGCGACCTCTTCCCCGACTCTCCCTATCTGCTTCCGACCGCTTTCGAACCGCCGAAAGGAAAAGCCTATGTGGAAAAACGGATGTTCGGCCGCGAGGGCGCAAACACGAAAATTTTTTCGGCCGACGGCACGGTCATCACCGAAACCCAAGGGCCCTATGCCAATTACCGGCCGGTCTACCAGGAGTACGTCGAATTTCCGAAAGACCGCAACGGAGTGCATTACCAAGCCGGAGTCTTTTTCGCCTACGAAGCCTGCGGACTTGGATTCCGCCGGGGCGGAA
>JALWNV010000215.1 GCA_027083665.1 Helicobacteraceae bacterium | reverse complement strand
CGGCTCGGTCGTCCCTTTGCCGAAAATATCGTATTCGACACCGGTATCGGGCGCGATGAACCCGCTCATGTTTTCGATGATCCCCCCGATGGGGATATTCAGTTTTTTGAACATATCGAGCGAACGGCGCGAATCGTCCAGCGAAACCGTCTGCGGTGTCGTCACGGTGATGCCGAGCGTCACCGGCACACTCTGCGCCAGCGTCAGCTGTGCATCACCCGTTCCCGGAGGCATGTCGATCACGAGGACATCGAGTTCGGACCACAGAATATCGCGCAGAAACTGCTCGATCGCTTTCATGATCATCGCCCCGCGCCAGATCAGCGACTGTCCCTCTTCCATCAACGAGCCCATCGACATCATCTCGATACCGTAGACTTTGATCGGCAGAACCTTGTTCCCCTGTATTTCGGGTTTGACATCCTCGACTCCCAGCATCCGCGGTACGTTCGGACCGTAGATATCCGCATCGAGCAGACCGACTTTCTTGCCCTGCATCGCCAGGGCGATTGCGAGGTTGACCGAGCTTGTCGACTTACCGACACCGCCTTTGCCCGAACTGACCATGATGAAGTTTTTCACCTGCGGTGCGATATTTTTGCCGTGTGAAGAGCTCTCGCGCGGCATCTTCGGTGCCGTGATATTGACACTGACGTTCTGCGCGCCGGCTCGCTTAAGCTCTTCCGTCGCCTCGTCGGTGATCTGCTGCGCCACTTCCGGCGCACTCGAGGTGATGTCGATCGTGACCGCGACGTTGCCGCCGTCGATACTGATCTGCTTGACGAACCCGAACGTCACGATATCTTTCGTGAAGCCGGGATAGGTGACTTTCGATAATGCTGATTTTACGATTTCTTCTGTCATTGCTTTCCTTTGTGTGTTATTTGGTCGTTAGGCCTACTGCTGCGCCGCAGCGGCAGCCGCCTCCTCGGCAATCGCCGCGCTAGCTTCGGGGTTCTCCATAATGTTCTGCGTAATCTTGTACGAACAGAACTTCGGTCCGCACATGGAGCAGAACTCCGCCTCCTTGAAAACATCCTGCGGCAGGGTTTCGTCATGGTACTCGCGGGCACGTTCGCTGTCGAGGGCGAGTTCGAACTGCTTTTCCCAGTCGAACGCGTAGCGCGCGTCGCTCATGGCATCGTCGATATCGCGCGCACCTTTGCGGCCGCGGGCGATGTCCGCCGCATGCGCGGCGATCTTGTAGGCGATGATTCCCTCGCGCACGTCGGCCGCGTTGGGCAGGCCGAGGTGTTCTTTGGGTGTGACATAGCAGAGCATCGACGCGCCGTGCCATCCGCCGACCGCAGCGCCGATCGCCGAGGAGATATGATCGTACCCCGCCGCGATATCCGTTACCAGCGGGCCGAGAATGTAAAACGGCGCTTCGTGGCACAGTTCACGCTGCAGCTTCATGTTGCGCTCGATCTGGTTCAGCGGCACGTGACCGGGACCTTCGATCATGACCTGCACGTCTTTTTCCCAGGCGCGCAGCGTCAGTTCGCCCAGCACTTTCAGTTCGCCCAGCTGCGCTTCGTCACTCGCATCGGCCAGACAGCCCGGACGCAGCGAATCGCCGAGCGACAGCGAAACGTCATATTTGCG
This sequence comes from Helicobacteraceae bacterium, assembly GCA_027083665.1. Classification (GTDB taxonomy): domain Bacteria; phylum Campylobacterota; class Campylobacteria; order Campylobacterales; family Sulfurimonadaceae; genus Thiomicrolovo. The sequence goes on along the minus strand of JALWNV010000215.1, from coordinate 1,545 downwards.
GCAGATCTCGAGGATGTCGTCGTAGGCCGTATAAAAAGGATTCTCGCGGTGATAGTGCATCATCCACGCCGCCATCAGCGAACCGCCGCGGCTGACGATCCCCATCTTGCGCCGGGCGACTTTGGGCATGGTCTCGAGCAGGAAACCCGCATGGATCGTAAAATAGCTCACCCCTTGTTGCGCCTGGCGTTCGAGGACTTCGAGCATCTTCTCGATCGTCAGATCCTCGATCTTGTTGCCCACATCGTGCAGGATCTGATAAATCGGCACGGTGCCGATGGGAATCTTCGAATTGGCGATGACCGCCTTGCGGATCTCGTCGAGGTCCCCGCCGGTGGAGAGGTCCATCGCCGTATCGGCCTTGTAGTGCTGCGAGACCTGAATCTTTTCAATTTCGCCCTCGATATCGGAAGCGAGTGCGGAAGAGCCGATATTGGCGTTGATCTTGCAGCGCGCGGCGATCCCGATGGCCATCGGCTCCAGACTGCGGTGCTTGACGTTGGCCGGAATGATCAGACGGCCGCGCGCGACCTCCGAACGGACGAGCTCCGGTGAAAGATCTTCGACGTTCGCGACATACTCCATCTCTTCGGTAATAATACCCTGCTTGGCATAGTACATCTGAGTGCGGACTTTGTCGTCCTTGCGTTTTTCTACCCATGAACTTCGCATGGTTATCTCCTTGGGCGGGTTATATTGATCGTAATATAGTCTCTGCGGCTAAAAGTGCCGACGGCAAATTGACCCAGCGGCGAGACTTCAAATTCATTTAAGAGAATTTTTCTCCGATTTGATATTTTCATAACTGGAATCATACATTATTGCATCGGATTTTTTCCTTGAAACATCCCTGAAAGCAGCTTGCATCCATCAGGGCGAAAAAAGATTACCATTCTACACAAGCCTTGGGAAAGGTTTCAAAATGTATAATTTCGTAACATTTAGTAAAACAGGATATTTTTTGTCTGATTTAACCCTCATTCTGCTTGCCGCAGGCAGTTCCAGCCGTTTTCAAGCCGGTGTCAAGAAACAATGGATCCGCATCGGCGATCTGCCGTTATGGGAATTTGTTACCAAACGTTTCACTCAGAACAATCTCTTCTCGCGTATCATCATTACCGCCCACCCCGAGGATATCGAATACATGCGGCTGCACGGAGACTACGAAATCGTTGCCGGAGGCAACAGCCGCCAGGCTTCGCTGAAGCGCGCGCTCGAGCATGTCGAAACCCCCTATGTCATGGTCAGCGATGTCGCCCGAGGCTGTATCGGGGATTCGCTGCTGAGGCGCCTGCTTGACGCACGTGACCAAGCCGACTGCATCGTCCCCGCGGTCAAGGTTCACGATACCGTTGTGTACGAAGGTAACACCATCGACCGCAACGCCCTGCTGCGGATCCAGACACCGCAGCTTTCACGTACTGCCGCGCTCAAAGCCGCACTCCAGAGCCCGAACGAATATACCGACGAAAGCAGCGCCATCGCGGCCAACGGCGGCAGCCGCCGGTTCGTCGCGGGAGACGAAGGCGCACGCAAACTCACCAC
>JALWNV010000214.1:2477-3150 GCA_027083665.1 Helicobacteraceae bacterium | reverse complement strand
CGCCCGGGTTGTACCCGAAGCGGTGACGATGCTGCTGTGGGCGATCTTCTTTATCGTCTCGGCAGTCTATATGGGGGCACTCGAACGTCTGCCCGAGGGGACGCGCGGCTGGAACGCCTTTTTCAAGGCGGTCGGGATCGTGTTTTTGCTGTACGGCTCTATTTTACTCGTGGGTGCGCTCTCGGGCGGCAAAAGCATGACTGAGCCGCTGGCGGGGTTGCGCGGGGGACCGGCTGTTGCCGCAGCACCTGCACAGACGCTTGATTTCAGGGTGATTCATTCCCGGGCGCAGCTCGATGCCGTTTTAAACGCCAGCAAAGGCAAAAAAGTGATGGTGGACTTTTCCGCACAATGGTGCAGTGCCTGCAAAGAGTACGAGGAGATCACCTTTTCCGATCCGCGTGTGATCACGGCGCTGAAAGACTTCGTACTGGTACAGGCGGATGTAACCGCCAACAGCCCGGAGGAGAAAGCGTTGTCGAAAGCGTACGGTATCTTCGGCCCCCCGGGGATTCTTTTCTTCGACGAAAACGGCCGGTGGCTCAGGTCCAAAACCCTCATCGGCTACAAACCGCCGGAGACGTTTTTGGCACATTTGAAATCGCTGTAACTGCTCCGTCGGCACTTTTAGAGCTCCGCTTAATGCGCTTTGGATAAAATACCGGCTATCGTC
>JALWNV010000214.1:1011-2467 GCA_027083665.1 Helicobacteraceae bacterium | reverse complement strand
GAGTTTTCACCATGCCCAAAACCATCACCGTGATCGATACGTTCGGATTTTTTTTCCGCAGTTTCTATGCCCTGCCTCCGCTGACAAACAAAGACGGCTTTCCGACCGGATTGCTGACGGGCTTCGTCAATTTCATCGACCGCCTGCATCAGGATCATGCCAGCGACTATATCGTCTTCGCGCTCGATTCCAAAGGGCCGACGTTTCGCAACGAAATCGACCCCGATTACAAGGCGCAGCGGCCCGAACCGCCCGAGGAGCTGAAGGCGCAGCTGCCCGTGGCCATCGGGTGGATCAAGAAGATGGGATTCAAAACCCTCGCGCGCGAGGGGTACGAAGCCGACGATATGATCGCTTCGATTACCAAAAAGGCGGTGGAAGCGGGGATGAACGTGCGGATCGTTTCGCACGACAAGGACCTGTACCAGCTGATCGACGACGACCGGGTCGTGCTTGTCGATGCCATCAAACGCAAGGAGATCAACGAGGCCGAGTGTCTTGAGAAGTACGGCATCCGTCCCGAACAGTTCACCGACTATCAGGCGCTGCTCGGCGACAGTGCGGACAATGTCCCCGGGGTCAAAGGTATCGGCAAGGTGACGGCGGCGAAGCTGCTGCAGCAGTACGGAACGCTCGAAAATATCTACGCCCGTCTCGACGAGATCAGACCGCCGGGCGTGCAGAAAAAGCTGCGCGAGGGTGAGGCGGATGCCTGGAGGTCGAAGAAACTGGTCACGCTCAGAGACGACCTGTTCGACCGGATCGACTGGAGCGAATTCGAGATGGACGACAAAAACCCGTTCCTCGCCATCGTCGATGAGCTCAAGCGATACGAGATGAACGGCACGCTGCGTAAGCTCAAAGCGAAAAAACTGATCGACAGTGTGGAAAGTACGCCGTCGGAAACCGCTTCGGGCGCACCCGGGTGCGAGCCGCCCCGTGAAGCACCCTTTACAGCGAAGCTTCTGACGGATGAGGCGGAACTTTTCTCCGTGCTCGACACCCTGACGCCCGACACGACGGTGGCGTTCGATACGGAGACGACGGGGCTGGACTGGTTCAAAGACCGTCTGGTGGGTTTCAGTTTCTGTTTTGAGGACGATACCGCCTACTACGTCCCGGTATCGCACAGCTACCTCGGTGTGCCGGAGCAGATCGCAGCGGAGGCGGCGAAAAAAGCGATCGCACGGATCTTCGCGTCGCGTGTCGTCGGCCACAACCTCAAATTCGATCTGCATTTCGTCCGCCGTTTTCTTGAAGGTTTCGAACCGTCGCTGTATGCGGATACGATGATCATGGCCTGGCTCGCCGATCCCGAAAGCGCGCTCTCGCTCGACAAACTGGCGAAAAACTATCTCGGCCATTCAATGATCAGTTTCAAAGAGACGGTCAAGAAGGGGGGAGATTTTTCCGGTGTTGATCTTGCCGACGCCTGCGGATACGCGGCCGAAGACGC
>JALWNV010000214.1:0-1001 GCA_027083665.1 Helicobacteraceae bacterium | reverse complement strand
GTTCAACATCAACTCCACAAAGCAGTTGGCGGAGGTATTGTTCGAAAAGCTGCGCCTGCCTGTCGTCAAGAAGACCAAGACGGGCTATTCGACGGACGAGAAAGTGCTTAACGCTCTCAAAGACGAACATCCTGTGATCGATAAACTGCTGCAGTACCGCGAACTGCACAAACTCTACTCGACCTACCTTGATCCGCTGCTGCAGCTGGGGCTTTCTCAGCCTGACCGTCGTATCCACACCTCGTTCGTGCAGACCGGGACGGCGACGGGGCGGCTGAGTTCGAAAAACCCGAATCTGCAGAACATTCCGACCCGCACACCGCTGGGTGCGCGCATCCGCGAGGCGTTCGTGGCGCCGGAGGGCAAAAGGCTTATCGGCATCGACTATTCGCAGATCGAATTGCGTCTGCTGGCACATTTCAGTCAGGATCCCACACTGGTCGATGCGTTCAATCACGGCAAGGATATCCATCTGCAGACGGCGATCGCGCTCTTTGGCGAGGAAGAAGCGCCGGCGAAGCGCGCCGTGGCCAAAACAGTCAATTTCGGCCTGCTCTACGGGATGGGGCAGAAAAAGCTCTCCGATACGCTGGGCATCCCGACCAAAGAGGCGAGAGAGATCATCACCCGCTATTTCGAGACCTTTCCGACGGTCAAACACTATTTCGCTTCCATCGTCGAACGCTCGAAAGAGCAGGGGTACGTCGAGACGCTTCTGGGGCGCCGGCGCTATTTCGACTATGCCAAAGCGACGCCGATGATGAAGGCCGCATTCGAGCGCGAATCGGTCAATACGGTTTTTCAGGGCAGTGCGGCGGATCTGATCAAACTGGCGATGAATTGTATCGACGATGTGATAAAAACGCAACGGCTCGATGCTACCATGCTGCTGCAGATCCATGACGAACTGATCTTCGAAACGGATGCGCAGCAGGCTGAAACACTCGGGAAACAGTTCCAGAAGATAATGGAAGAGATCTACAAGCTGCATATCCCGCTCA
>JALWNV010000213.1 GCA_027083665.1 Helicobacteraceae bacterium | reverse complement strand
GCTGGCGACCTACCAGAGCCTCAAACAGGGGTACGTGGAGAGCCCCGAAACGCTGATACAGGGTGAAAACATCGACGGCTACTGGCTGCTCGAGCCGCTGATCCAGAACCGTCGTACCTGGCTGACGGAAAAAAACGGCAAACGCTACGTCATGAAGTTCCCCGTCGCCGAGGCACGCGGGGACGAAAAGCTGCTCGATCTTTTCGTCAAGGAGGCGTGGAACGCCGCACGTCTCAAGGCGGGCTTTTTCCCGAAAGCGGTCATTCCGAAAAACCGTACGATGCGCTACTACATCATGCCCTATATCGAGAGCGTCACGCTCAAAGAACTCCTGCAAAAAAAGCCGCTGAGCGTGGAGGAGGGGATCGCCCTGGGAAAAATGCTGCTGCACGCATGCATGTACCTGCTTAAATTCGACCTCGTCCACGGCGACATCAAACCCGAAAACATCCTCGTGTACGAGCGCCACGGCAAAAAGGTCTTCAAGCTGATCGATTTCGGTTCGATCGTGGAAGCGTTTTCCATCGATTCGCGCGCCGGTACGCCGTCGTACCTCGCCCCCGAACGCTTCGAAGGCGAAGCGATCAGCGAGAAAACCGAGATTTTCGCCATCGGTGTCACCCTCTACGAGGCGATGACGGGGCGGTTCCCTTACGGCGAGATCGAACCGTTCCAGACCCCGACGTTCAAGACCCCAAAACCCGTACGCACCCTCAACAAAATGGTCCCGGGCTGGTTCGAGTCGGTCATCATGCATGCCATAGAGACGGACAAAGAGCGCCGATACGACCTCTACAGTGCGATGGAATACGAACTGACCCACCCGGAAAAAGTCAAGCCCTATTTCAAAAAGGGCGCGACCCTGATGGAACGCAACCCGGTCGAGTTCTACCGCTGGCTCTTTATCGTTTCATTCATCGTCAATCTCATCTTGTTGGCAAAGGTGCTATAGGGCACCTTCATTAACGCCAAAGGAGCAAAACCCCTTTGACTACGCTAACGCTGTGTTCGCTTACGACTCAGCATTTAGTGCTTCGCTTGCACTGTGCTTTAGCACTTGTCGGCGGAGTGCCCGCGCGCCCTTGGCGCTTTTATATATTTTGACGCCAAAGGAGCAAAGCCCCTTTGGCTACGCTAACGCTGTGTTCTCCTCGGCGGAGTGCCCGCGCGCCCTTGGCGCTTTTTTTCTATAGATACCGGAAATCCTTGGTACAATCTGAGTTTAGTCGTCAAGACTAAAGATTATTAATGATTTACACTGCATTTACCCGCAGAAACTATGATTGCATTAAGAATTCACAGAAACAGGATTTTATCCCATGCAGGCAAAACTCAATGCAATCAAAAATGAAGTTTCCAAGGTGATGGTCGGACAGGAGGCGCTGATCGATGCGCTTCTGATCGGGCTGATCACCGACGGTCACATCCTCGTCGAAGGGGTGCCCGGTCTGGCAAAGACCACCGCTATCAACTCTCTCGCCAAAGCCCTCGGACTCGATTTCAAGCGGGTACAGTTCACTCCCGACCTGCTGCCGAGCGACATCGTCGGTACCGAAATGTACGACCAGCGCAACGGTGAGTTCAAAGTCAAACAGGGACCGGCATTCACCAACCTGTTGCTCGCCGACGAGATCAACCGTGCCCCGGCGAAGGTGCAGTCGGCACTGCTTGAGGTGATGCAGGAGCACCAGATCACCATCGGCGAAGAGACGTTCAAGCTCGACGATCCTTTCCTCGTCCTCGCGACGCAGAACCCCGTCGAGCAGGAAGGAACCTACCGGCTGCCCGAAGCGCAGCTCGACCGCTTCATGCTCAAGGTCCTCGTCGACTACAACAGCTTCGACGAAGAGCTCACGATCGTCGAGCGGATCGCCAACAAGACCTTCGGCATGATCGAAAAAGTCGCCGATGCCGCCGATATCCTCGCCATGCGCGACGAAGTACAGGCCGTTCATGTCGACGACGCGGTGACGAAGTACATGCTCAAGATCATCTTCGCCACCCGCGAACCGCAGAAGTACGGCGTAGGCGAGATCAGGGACTATCTCGAGTACGGGGCGAGTCCGCGGGCGTCGATCAACCTCTACAAAGCCGCCAAGGCTGCGGCGTATATGCGCGGCAGCGACTACGTCACGCCGCTGGACGTCGCCGACACGGTCAAGGGCGTACTGCGCCACCGGCTGGTGCTCAACTACAAGGCCGAAGCGGCAGGCATCAGCGCCGACGACCTCATCGGCACGATCATGAAAACCGTCAAACTGCCGTAAGGAGAGGTCTTGTTCTCCCATAAAAGCGAAGAGATCCTCATCCGCACCCGCCGCAATATCTTCGGCAGTGCCGTCGGCGGCAGCCCGAGCATATTCGCGGGCAGCGGCCTGGACTTTTCCGAACTCAAAGAGTACAGTTTCGGCGACGACGTGCGTTCGATCAACTGGAAAGTGACCGCGCGCGAGCAAAAGCCTTTTGTCAATGTCTTCAACGAGGAACGCGAACTCAATATCGTCTGCGTCTTCCTCGAAAGCGGCAGCATCTTTTTCGGCACACAGCGTTTCAAGCAGGAGGTGATGGCCGAAGCGATGTCGCTGATCAGCTACTCCGCGCTGAAAAACGACGACCGCGTGAGCACCCTCGTCTTCAGTGACAAAGAGGAGTTTTTTCTGCCGCCGACACGGGCGATGGGCTCATTGGGCGTCACCGTTCCCGAAGTGCTTTCGCGCGATCCGCTGGGCAAGCACGTCGATTACGCCAAGCTTGTCGAGTACATCAACAGCCGTATCCGCCGTCGGTCACTGATCTTTCTTATCGGTGATTTCTACGGCGACGATATCGACCTCTCCCTGCTCGCGCACCACGAGGTCTACGCCGTCATGGTCCGTGACCGGTTTGAGGAGAATCCGACGCTCTACGGCGAGATCGACCTCGTCGACGCCCGGACGCTCGGGCATACCGAGGTCGACCTTACACCGGCCCTGGCACGCCGCTACCGCGACGCGCTCAAACGGCACGACGATGCGCTGATGGAGCACTTCCTGGCCCATCGCATCGTGCCGGCGAAAATTTACACGGACGAAGAGCCTTTTCTCCGGCTCTCCGCCCTGTTCAGGAGGTAGGTGATGCCGGCAAAAGCTGCGGCGGCCTTGCCGCTGAAAGATATCAAACCCATCGTTGAGGTTCCGGAC
>JALWNV010000212.1 GCA_027083665.1 Helicobacteraceae bacterium | reverse complement strand
GATATGACCCGTTTCGATATCGTAGTACCAGCCGTGAATGAAGAGCTTTTCCTCTTTGACGAGTTTGTTGACGTAAGGATACGTCAGAAGGTTATTGATCTGCGAGAGGATGGAAAACTGTTCGGTCAGGCGGAGCAGCGCCTCTTTGTCGGCACCGCTTCCAAGCGCTCTGATTGCATTTTGTTTGGCCTCTTCGCCGAGCGAGAGCCATTTTCTGGTGTGAATCAGCGACGGATCGGAGATCTCCTCGTAGAGGGCCTTGCAGGCGCCGCAGTGGGTATGACCGCAAATGATAATCTCGGAGACTTTCAGAACACTGACGGCATACTCGATCGCGGTGGCGGTGGCGTGAAAGTCTTCGTCGGGTTTGTAGCGGGGGACGAAGTTGCCGACATTGCGCATGACGAAGAGATCACCGGGTTTCGTCTGGACCATCAGGTCGGGAATGACGCGAGAATCGGAACAGCCGATGAAGAGCGCTTTGGGGCTTTGGCCCTCTTTGGCGAGTTTGATCAGCTCCGCTTCGTGTTTTTTGAAAAAGACGCGCTGAAAAAGTTCGTTGCCTTCGGCATATTCCTGCATAGGAGCCCTTTTAGTTGTTGCAGTGTCCGATATCGAGCAGCTTCATCAGCTTTTCGAGGATTTCGCCGGCTTCACGGTCATAATCGTCGTGGTATTCGATGACGATGACTTTCCGGCCGTTGGCGGCGTCTGTGAGATAGACGCTGCGGTCAAGTTTGTGTTCGGCATGGACTTTCGCCAGCGCGTCGTTGATCTGTTTGTACTGCTCTTCCGTGCTGTAAGCCAGTGATATTTTCGTGTAGCGTTCTTCGCCTTTATATTCTGCGTCGATGCATGGAACGGACATGGTTTTCCTTGAAAGGCATCCTGAAGGACACCCGTGGTTTCTATGGTGGCGATTATACTGTATCTCGATTTTAAACGTGTTTAATACGCTTTGATTCCGATCTCGAGATTCTGTGCGGCCGTGTCCGCGATGATCTTGTCCTCATCGGGCTGGGGTGCGGCTCCCTGCTGAGGCTGCATGACCATAAGCTGTCCCATCAGCATGCCGAACAGCTGCATGGCGGTCGCGCCGCTTTTGTTCCGGATATCGATTTCGAGGCGGTCCGCTTTGCCGGTGACGAGCTTTGAAAATGCGACTTTCGCCTGCTCGAACCAGTCGGCAAGTAGGGGATTGGTACGGTACTTTTCAAGTTTTTCGTCGAAATAGTTCCGAATCAGCCGGTCGTACTGCCCGATATAGCCGGCGAGTACTTTGTCGCGTCCGAGCAGGGCGCGGTAGGGCGCGCCGTCACTGCCGCTTCCGAGATGAAACCGGCGAAAGAGAAAGTCCGGCGTACCCGGTACGATCGGCTTTCGGGCCGGTTTGAAAAGGGTCGACGCGTTGTACAGGTCGCCGGAAAAGGTCAGATTGTTTTCCGAACCTTTTGTATTGGCGCTGCGGGCTTCGATGTCGACGGCGATCACGTCATTGCCCTTGTAGGCGGTTTTCAGCACGAACCGGCCGCTGACGGGAGAGCGGAACTCTTCACGGTACAGCTGCGCGAGTTTCTGTCCGACATACTCCGCACGTTTGGTGTCGTTGGTATCGAGCCAAAGTTCGAGCAGGGCGGGAAAACTTCGGTAAAGCTCTTGCGTATCGTTGGTATCGATGACCGCGTCGCGATAATCAAGGCGGATTTCACCGAGAATGCGTTCGGAAAACGCAACGCCTTTCGCGGTCTTTTTCATCGCGTTGTCGTAACGGATCGCTTTGACGGTGATACGGGTTTTCGGGTCGCTGTTCTCAAGCGTGAGGCCGTCGATGCGGATCTGCTCGAGATTGCCGACGAGCGCCCGGTCGAGCCGGTCCTGCAAAGGAGTGGAAGGCGGGTTGAAATAGGGTTGCTGCGATGCGATCCGCTGTCGGCGCTCCTGCTCGCTGCGCCGGATCTCCTCCATCGTTTGTGAAAAGACCTCTTTTTCCAGCTGCAGCGCGACGGCGGAATTGAAACGAACCGACGCTTTTTCGAATGCGGTGAGGGTTGTGGCGTTGTTTTCGTCCGTCTCGACGATTTTCTGATCACGGCTTTCACAGAGAAAGGCGGTTTTGTCTTCTTCGCACTGCAGCGTCATTTTGCCGTCAAACTGGTAGGCGAGGTAACGCTGTAGGTTTACCGCGGGCTTGGAGGAAGCGGAAGGAACACCGGCAAAAAGCAGCGCCGGTAGCGCCGCGGCGGTGAACAGAGTTTTGAAATACATAAATGGCTCCTTTGCAATAGAGGCTATTTTACTATAGGACACCTCTGAAGTATTTGAATCCCGGGCCAAGGAATCAGCGCGATGTGACACGCCGCTGTTTACATCCAGTCGATCAGTTTGGCGACTTCGTCGACGCTGTAGCACTTGATTCCGTGGGTTTCTTGCGGCTTTTTGGCGACCAGTGCTTTGGTGATGCCGTGCATGGCGAGTTCGCGCAGCCGGGTATCGAGCTGGAAAACCTCCCGGATATCGCCGACGAGCGAGACCTCCCCGATAAAGACGGTCTCTTTCGAGACGGCGCGGTCGCGGTAGCTGCTGATGATGGCGGCGAGGACGGCGAGATCGGCGGCGGTTTCGGTGATTTTGATGCCGCCGGTAATGTTGATGAAGACGTCGTAGGAATTCAGCGGCAGTTCGAGCTTGCGCTCGAGCAGGGCAAGGAGCATACCAAGCCGGTTGTTGTCGAACCCTGTCGCCTGACGTTTGGGGTTGGGGGAGTGCGCGTCGCTGACGAGTGCCTGTACTTCGAGAATGATGGGGCGCGACCCTTCCATGACGACGGTCAGCGCCGAGCCGCTTTGGGCACGGGTACGGTCGAAAAAGCGCGATGCGATATCTTTTGCGCTGACAAGACCTTCCCGGCGCATTTCGAAAACGCCGATCTCGCTGGTGGGACCGAAACGGTTCTTGAACCCGCGCAATATCCGCAGTTCCTTCGTGCTGTCTCCTTCGAAATAGAGGACGGTGTCGACCATATGCTCAAGCACGCGCGGGCCGGCGATGGAGCCCTCTTTGGTGATATGGCCGATGATGAAGACGGCGATGCGGCGCTCCTTGGCGATACGCATCAGCTCGAAGGTGATCTGACGGACCTGCGTGACGGAGCCGGGTGCGGAGGTGACGGCTTCGCTGTACAGGGTTTGGATGGAGTCGACGA
>JALWNV010000211.1 GCA_027083665.1 Helicobacteraceae bacterium | reverse complement strand
GGAGATATCCGCACCCTTGACTTCCCGCAGAGCGTCACAGATGATCTGGTCCCAACTGCCGTTGAAATTTCCTCGGCGAAAGAGCGTAACATCGGTGGTGGCGATGACCCGGTTCAGGTCTTTGAGATAGGGCTTGCGCACCTCATCGATGTACTTTTTCATCGTGGGATCTTCGGGGATCAGGTCGGAGAAGATCGGCAGCAGCGTGAACTTGAAGTCCTTGATCTTGCCGTTCTGGATATCCAGATCCAGGACGTTGAGGAACTTGGCGTTGGAACCGGCGTTACACACGTAGGTCACGCCGCCTTTGTTCTTGACCGGGTAGGCTTCGGGAACACCATCGTGGGTATGACCACCCATAATGAAGTCGATGCCGTTGACCACCTGGGCCATCTTCTTGTCCACGTCGTATCCGTTGTGGGAGAGGACGATGACCGCATCGGGCTTCTCTTTTTTGCGGACCAGATCCACGAACTCCTGCATGCTGTCGGCATCGATCCCGAAGGTCAGGTCGGGGATGAAGCGTTTGGGGTTGGCGATGGTGGTATAGGGGAAGGCCTGTCCGATGATCGCCACACGGGCGTTGCCCAGCTTCTTGACAGTATAGGGCTTGAAGGCGAGTCCGCTATCCTCGTCATAGGGCGTGTACTTCTCCTCCATGATGGAGTCCTCTTTGACCTTGACGTTCTGGGCGATGAACTCGGCTTTGAGCTCCTTGATGTTCTCGAGGATCTCTTTTTCGGTATAGGTAAACTCCCAGTGGCCGACCATCACATCGACCCCCAACAGGTTCTGGGCGCCTACCATGTCTTTACCACGGGTCTGGAGGGCCGTCCAGCTCCCCTGCCAGGTATCACCGCCGTCGAGCAGCAGGGTCTTCTCTTTGCCGAAGCTGTTCCGGAGGAAATCCACAACGGTTTTGAGGTGGGCGTAGCCGCCCACACGTCCCATCTTTTTGGCATGCTCATTGAAGCGGAGGCAGGTCATGGCGTATTCGAGACGTTTGTCACCTTCGATGCCGTAATACTTCATGAAATGCTCACCGACGATATGGGGAGGCTTGCCGAAGTTCTCACCCACCCCCAGGTTGACACTGGGTTCCCGGAAATAGACGGGAACCAGCTGGGCATGAGGATCGGTCATATGAAGGATCCGAGCGTTTCCGAAGGGCTTAAGCTTGTAGTAGTCTTTCAGATCACCTTTGGGAACGATCCGTGTATGGGAATTGGCAAAAAGCGGTGCCGATCCCAGTACCGCCATCATGTAGACGAATTCACGTCGGTTCATTGGATTCATTGTTTTCCTTTGTTCGTTATTTCACAGTCAATAGCGTGGGGCATACCCACCGTTCCATCTATGGATTTCGGGTGGGCATAGCCCACCCTACATGGATGGGACTTGATGCGTACGTTTATTGTACGCAAAAAGCTTAAAACTTATACCCGTCTCCGGGGATGGCCAGATGATAATCCTTCTGTGCCTCTTTGACTTGCTGCAGAGAGCGTACAGCGAAGGTACAGGCTCTCCAGGCCGCATAATCGGTCTTGAAGGTCTTCTTCTTCTCTTTGCCTTTGCTCTTGTAGTGCAGGGTCACTTCGGGTTTTTTGGCTTTGATCGCCTCTTTGAGCCCTTTGATATAGACGCTGTTGCGGATTCCGAGACGTTTGAACTCGACCCCAAGCTTGATCGCTTCAGGGTTGTACTTCTCGGCGACAGCCAGGACTTTCTCCAGTCCGTTGGCTTTGACGTCGCAAACCTTTTTGACGTCGTGTTTGGCCGCTTCTTCGACCATCGGGGTAACCTCTTCGGCCGCTGCGGCGATCGAGAGGGCAGCGCCCAGTCCCAGGATCGTGACGAGTCGGTTGATTGTTTTCATCCTGCCCTCCTTATTTTCGGATATCGGGCCCGTCGACGGGCAGACCGTTGGACATATAGGCCATGAAGTAGAGCATTTCGCTCATCCACTGGCTTCCGGGCTTGTGGGGATTCTCTCCCTGGTTCTTCTCGCACCCTTTGATCCGGCGCTCCAGCGTCCCCAGTCCCTGCCACTTGAGGCGGTAGACGGGGAAATGGGTCGTATGTCCCAACAGAGGAGAGAGTACTTCGCGGCGGACACGGTTGCCGGCCCCTTGAACGTGACAGGTGGCACAGGAGAGTTTCAGATAGCCCCGCTGAGAGTAGTAGTTTTTCTTTCCGCGCTCATAGGCTGCCGCCGCCGCTTTGGAAGGGATGGTGATGTTGACCTTTTTCCCGGCCTCTTTGCTCATATGGGCGAAGTAGGCTTCCAGATCGGCCAGTTTGCCTTTGGTCAGTTTCCAGGGCTTCTGTCCGTTGGCTTTGAGGCAATCATTGATAGCCACACTCAGGGTCACTACCTGTCCCTTCTTCTCGTCGAATTTGGGATACTCTCCGGCAATAGCGGGATCGGGGAAGCACTGTTTGATCCCTTTGGTCTTGTTGTAGAGCTCTTCACCGGCATCAATGGCATCCTCATAGGGAGGCATCTCATTGATCTCCTCGTACTGGGAACGACCGACCTTGTCGTAGGCATAGGAGCCCAGACGGAACTCTTCAAACTTGACTCCCTTCCTCAGGCTCTCGAAATCTTTGTCCGTTGCATAGGGGAAGAACTGCTTTTGTTTCGCAGGATCGGAAAATTTCTTTTCCATGTACTTCACCAACGCCTGCCGATCTTTCTCCGCCTGCGTATTGAAAGAGCCGGCATATGCCACCGATGCACCTATCAATACCGCCACCGACGTTTTCACAATTTTTCCAATCATCTCTTCTCCTTTTGTGAGGACGATAGACCCGAGGGTCGATTACTTGATCTTCGCTTTTCCTGTCTTGGTCTTGCCCTTGAGGTCCACCCAGGTGATCTCTACTTCTTCTCCTTTTTTCCCGCCTTTGAAGTAGAACTTCATGTAGGGGTTCTTGGAGAGGAACTGGCTGGTAGAGACTTCGAAGACAGTCGCACCTTCATTCTTGGCAGTGACGTAGACGATGAAGTTGGCCTCTTTGCCTTTTTTCTTCGCTTCGCGGTAGCTGAGCATTGGATGCTTCATCATGACCTTGACTTCAGTTTTGTCGCCTTTGAGTTTCGCTTTGATTCTCATTATTTTTTTCCTTTCTCGCTTAATATTTTTTTAACTTATTAACTAATAAATCAATTCCAAAAACCGGAAGCATCAGCCGCCGCAACCACCGACAGTA